>JACCSD010000334.1 GCA_013813185.1 Burkholderiaceae bacterium | reverse complement strand
GCGCAGAGCGCGGACTTGAGCCGCATCACCCATAACCAGATCTACCGGAGACAACAATGATCGATCCTCGCCGCCATGCGGCTCGCGTTCTTGTCGCGCTTGCCGCGGCAGCATTTCTCGTCTCGTGCGGTGGCAGCGATGACGATCCGCCGCCGCAGCCGCCGCTGTTTCAAACCACGGTGGTGTTCGGCGCGAGTCTGAGCGATACCGGCAACTTATGCACTTCTCCAGCAGTCATGGGATGCCCACCGGCGCCGCCGTATGCACCGGGCCGGTTCTCGAACGGATCGCTCTGGGTCGAAGTACTCGCGGCGCGGTACGGCGCGGCCGTGACGCCATCCATGGCCGGCGGGAATAACTTCGCATATGCCGAAGCGCGCACCGGAACGGTTCCGGGGGCAGGCCCGGCAACGGGAACGGCATCGCGCGTGCCCGGCATGACTGAGCAGCTCAATGCATATTTCGCACGCTTCGGATTCGTGGCGAGCGCGCAAACATTGTTTGTCGTCGACGGATCCGCAGTCGGCAACAACATCAACGATGCATTGGTGTTGTCTGCTGCCAATCCGTCGCAAGCGACAACGATCGCGACCAACGTGCTGACGCAAGCGGTCACCGACGTCGTCACGATCATCAACCGGCTGTATGCGGCCGGCGCGCGACACATCGCAGTGATGAACAGCTCCGATATCGGTCGCACGCCGCGCCTGCAGGCGATCAATGCGGTTAGCCCCGGCGCCGCTGCCGCCGCGACGCAGTTGTCGAATCAGTTCAACGGCGCGCTCGCACAGCAGGTTGCGCAAGTGCGTGCGGCATCACCCGGACTGAGTGTCTATCTGATCGATTTAGGCGCGTTGACCAATGAGATTGCCGGCGCGCCGGCGTCTTTCGGCTTCGACAACGTCACGATGGCGTGCTTCAACACGCTGGCGACGCCGCCGACGTTGTGCGCAACGCCGAATACTTACGCCTACTGGGACTCGTTCCATCCGACGGCTGCTGCGAGCGCGGCGATCGCAGCACGCGCTGCCGCAGCGATCGGCCGTTAGATCGGCGTCGTTGGGTGACGGCGCCTGCGGCGCCGTCGCTTCAAACGCCCAGATAGCGCGCCAGCTTTTCGGGCGTTTGCGCCAGCGTTGCAGACTCGCCTTCCAGCACGACGCGGCCTTTTTCCAGCACTGTGCAGCGATCGGTATGCGCGAGAACCGATCGGTAGTTGCGATCGACGATCAATGAGGCAATGCCGGTGGCGCGAATCGCGCCGATGATGCGCCAGATCTCTCGCACCACCAGCGGCGCCAGGCCTTCGGTCGCTTCGTCCAGCAAAAGCACATCGGGGTTCGTCATCAGCGCGCGGCCGATTGCGAGCATCTGCTGTTCACCGCCCGAAAGTTGCGCGCCGCCATAATGGAGGCGCTCTGCCAGGCGCGGAAACGTCTGCATCACACGGTCGATCGTCCAATCGCAGCGTCCGCTGACGCCGGGGCGCGCGGCCATCAGCAGGTTCTCGCGCACCGACAGATTCGGAAAAATGCCGCGGCCCTCAGGCACGTAACCGACGCCGAGCCGCGCGATGGAATCGGTACGCGCGCGCGTGCAGTCGTTGCCGCGAATTCGAATCGCGCCCGAGGTGGGACGCACCAGGCCAAGCAAGGTGCGGATCAGCGTGGTCTTGCCCATGCCGTTGCGTCCGAGCAGGCCGACTGCTTCGCCGGCACCGATCGCGATCGACGCCCCGTGCAGAACGTGGCTCGCGCCGTAGTGTGTGTGCAGTTGCGCAGCGTCGATCAGCGGCGCCGGGGCGCTCGCGCTCAATGCGCCACCCGCTCTTCCGAATGCGCACCCAGATACGCTTCCTGCACTTCCGCATTGGCGCGGATCGCTTGCGGCGTATCGCTCACGAGCACGCGACCGTTCACCATCACGGTGATGCGGTCCGATACGCGAAACACCGCGTCCATGTCGTGCTCGACCAGCAATATCGCGTGGCTCGCCTTCAACTCGTCCAGCAGCTCGAGCATGCGCAGCGTTTCTTCGGCACCCATACCCGCCAGAGGCTCATCGAGCAGCAGGATCTGCGGCGCGGTCGCCAGGCACATCGCGATTTCGAGCTGGCGCTTGGCGCCGTGCGACAGCGTCGCCGCAATTTCGTCCGCGAGCGAAGATAGTCCCGCGCGCCGCAGCGCGTTTTCCGCGGCGGACGCGGACGAATCGCAGCGTGCCGCCGGCGTGAGCCAGTCCCATGGCTTTTGCAGGCGTGCCTGCGCCGAGAGCCGGCAGTTCTCGCGCACGCTGAAGCTCGGAAAGATAGTCGTGCGCTGATAGGTGCGACCCAGCCCCGCCTGCGCGCGGCGCGGCTGGCTCCACTGCGTGACATCGTGTTCCATCAACTCGACGCGCCCGGCGGTCGGTGTTATTTCGCCGCACAGCACGTTGATCAGCGTGGACTTGCCGGCGCCATTAGTGCCAATCACCGCGTGAATTTCGCCGCGCTCGACGGTGAGCGACACATCGTCGACCGCGCGCAGGCCGCCAAAATGGCGCGAGACGTTTTTCGCGGCCAGAAGCGTCATGTCGCCTTGCGCATCTGCAGTTGCGCTCCCAGCCCGATCAACCCCTTCGGCATCAGCGCAACGAACGCGATGATCGTCAGCCCGAGCGGCAGCTGCCAATGCTTGGCGAACGATCCGAAAATTGCCTGCGACTGATAGAACTCCTGCAACGCGACGAACGCGATCGCGCCGAACACGGCGCCGCGCAGGCTGCCGATGCCTCCCAGAATGATCATCAGCAGCACTGCGCCCGACTGGTGCCACGACAGAATCTCCGGATTGACGTAGCCGTCTTTCAGCGCGTACAGGAACCCCGCAACACCGGCCAGCATTGCGGCGACCACGAACGCAGCGAGCTTGTACGGGTACGTTGCGAACCCCGCCGCACGCATCCGTTGCTCGTTAGCCTTGATGCCGGCGAGCGCGCGGCCGAAGCGGCTTGCCTGCGCTGCAGCCAGCAGCAGGAAAGTCAGCACCAGCGCAGCCAGCACGAAGAAATAGAAAGCGCGAGGCTCGCCTAGATCAAGCAGCCGCACTCCGCCGATTGCGATTTCAGGACGGAAGTACAAATAGATGCCGTCGCTGCCGCCGCCGAACTTCGTGTCGTGAAACACGTAGTACGCCATCTGCGCAAAAGCGAGCGTGACCATGATGAAGTAGATGCCGCGCGTGCGAAGCGACAGCGCGCCGACCGCCAGCGCATACAGGCCCGCTGCCAGCAGCGCTGCCGGAAAGAGAATCCAGAAAGAAGCCGGTCCGGATTGCGGCGACAGCAGCGCAGCGGCGTACGCCCCGATGCCGAAAAACGCTGCGTGGCCGAACGACACGAGCCCGGTCTGGCCGACGAGCAACTCCAGACTCAATGCGAACACCGAGAGGATCATGATCTTCATCACCAGATCGACGTAATACTTCTCGCCGAAGAACGGAAACGTCACAGCGAAGACCAGCAGCACGAGCAGCGGCAACGACGAACGCAGATTCATCATCCCAGCCTGAACAGCCCTTCGGGCTTCCACAGCAGGATCCCCGCCATCAGCAGATACACCAGCACGCCGGCCGCTTCCGGAAAGAACACCTTGCCGAACGTGTCGACCAGACCAACCAGCAACGATGCGAGCATCGCGCCGCGCACCGAGCCGATGCCGCCGATCACGACGACGACGAAGCTGATGATCAGCACCTGCCCACCCATATTCGGATAAACCGAAGACACCGGCGCCGCGATCATCCCGGCCAGCACTGCCAGCGCGACGCCGGCCGCAAACACCACGCGATACAAAAACTTGATGTTGATGCCCATCGCCTGCACCATTTCGCGATTGCTCGCGCCGGCGCGGATCATCATCCCGAGCCGCGTGCGTGCGAGCACGAAGTACAGCCCGAGCGCGACCGCGACGCACACCGCCGAGATGAACAATCGATACGTGGGGTAGGTCATCACATCGCCGAGCGGGACGCTGCCCGAAAGCCACGCGGGCGCCGCCACACCGTGCACGTCGTCGCCGACGAGGATGCTGCGCAACTCCTCGAACACCAGGATCAACCCGTACGTCATCAACACCTGTTGCAGATGTTCGCGCTCGTACAGGAAGCTGAAGAAACTCCACTCGAGCAGATATCCGAACGCGATCGACAGCAGCAGACCGACCGCGAGCGTCATGAAGAATCCACCGCCCAGCGTCACGCCGACCCA
>JACCSD010000331.1 GCA_013813185.1 Burkholderiaceae bacterium | reverse complement strand
GCGATGACCGGAATACCCAATTGCACACATTCCTCAGCGATCGGCAACAACCGGTCCAGCGATACCCGCTCGACGCCGGGCATCGACGCGACCGGCTCGACCCGCTTTTCCCCATCCAGAACAAATAATGGATAGATCAGATCGTTGGTTGTCACCCGATGCTCACGCATCAAGCGGCGCGAAAAATCGTCGCGTCGCATGCGGCGCATTCGCACAAATGGATACTGGCCAAGAATCTGCATGCAAACTCCAGTGAGCGATCAAGCTCGATGAGCGGTGGCGCCTCACCTCAACACGGACTTTCGTCTTCTTATCCGCTGCGCACCGCAACGTCAACTACGCAACCACCCCGCAAGGATGTAGGCCAGCTCTTCGGTTCCCTGCCGCTTCAGCGCCGAAAACAACTGTGCGGTAGCGCGTGGTCCGATTTGCGCGGCGCGTTGTTGCGCCGCTTCCAGCGCTTTTTTTCTCTCTGCGTTGTTCAGTTGATCCGATTTGGTGAGCAGGAAATGCAGCGATGTTTCGCCGCCGTCCACGAACGCAATCAGTGCCTCATCGCCGGGCAGCAGCGGACGGCGCGCATCCATCACGATCACGATGCCAACCAGCGTCTGGCGCTGCGCCACGTAGCCGCCGACCAGTTCATCCCACTGGCTACGCTGGGCCTGCGGTGCCTGTGCATAGCCATAGCCCGGCAAATCGACCAGCGTCCCGCGCGCCACGATCTGCTTTTCATGATCACGCTCGGACAGTTCGAAGAAGTTCAACAGTTGGGTACGGCCGGGAGTTTTGCTCGCAAACGCCAATCGCTTTTGATCGGTAAGCACGTTAATCGCACTCGACTTGCCGGCATTTGAGCGCCCCGCGAAGGCGATTTCCGGCAACGCAGGAGGTGGCAAATCGCTCAATGCAGCCACAGACATCACAAATCGGGCGGAGCGAAACAGCTGCACGGCTTGCGACTCCTGTTCGCTAAGACTGGAAAAGCAGGTTGCGTAGAATACGCGGCGCTTCGCGGCGACAGCTGTCGGTCGGCATTGTGTTCTAAGGGAATCGCTTTGATGAAATTTTCAGCCCAGTTGAGCTCGTTCGTGGGTGTTGCCGTCGTAACGATGCTGACGGCAGGTACCGGCGCGTCTGCGCAGATGCAGCCGGCTCCGAAAGTTGACCCGGCACGCGGCCAACAAATCGCATCGCAGGTTTGCGCTGCGTGTCATGGCGTCGACGGCAATTCGGCGGCGCCCGTCAATCCGCGGTTGGCACAGCAGCATTCCGAGTATTTGTACAAACAGCTGCTCGATTACACCGTGCGGCAAGGGCAGCAACGGCCCGCGCGCGAGAACGCGATCATGAATGGCATGGCATCTCAGCTATCGGACGACGACAAGCGCAACGTCTCCGCCTGGTTCGCAAGTCAGCCCTCGCAGCTTGGTACCGCTCGAAACAAGCAAACGCTGGAGCTTGGGCAGCGGATCTGGCGGGCTGGCCTGCCCGAAAAGTCGTTGCCTGCGTGTTCGGGCTGCCACAACCCTGCAGGCCAGGGAATTCCGGTCCAGTATCCGCGCTTGGCGGCGCAGCATGCGGAGTACTTGGAAGCAACACTAAGAGATTTCCGGCAAGGCACGCGGCGCAATAACGTTGCAATGCAGGAGATTGCGGCGAAGCTGTCAGACGCCGAGATACGCGCGGTGGCCGACTATGTGCAGGGGCTGTGGCTCCGCGACGCCGCGAAGTAGCCGCGCGTCGCCCTTCGGCTGTCGCGCTAGGGAACCCGCGACTCGGTAGCGAACAACTCGGCGAGCGTTTCACGCCGGCGTACGCAATGCGCTGCCGCAGCATCGACCATGACTTCGGCCGGCCGCGCTCTACTGTTGTAATTCGAACTCATCGCCATCGCATAAGCACCCGCGCTGACGATCGCGAGCAAGTCACCGGGTTGTAACGCCAAGTCGCGATCGCGCGCGAGCCAGTCAGCGGATTCGCACACCGGACCGACGATGTCGTAACGCTTCGGCTCTTCGCGTCGCGGAGTGACCGGCAAGACGTTCATCCACGCGTCGTACATCGCGGGCCGGATCAGATCGTTCATCGCGGCGTCGACAATGGCGAAGTTCTTCGACTCGCCCGGCTTTAGATACTCGACGCGCGTCAGCAAGGCGCCTGCACTGCCGACAATTGAACGGCCGGGCTCGAAAATCACGGTCTTGTCGCGCTGGCCGCGCGCGTCCAGCCGAGCCAGCAGCGCACTGATCAAATCCGCTACAGCAGGCGGTGACTCGTCGCGATAACGGATCCCCAAGCCGCCGCCGAAATCGATATGCCGAATCGCTACTTTTTCGCGCTCGAGCTGATTGACCAGGTCGATGATGCGGTCGGCCGCCGCAACGTAGGGTGCGATCTCTGTAATCTGCGAGCCGATGTGGCAGCCGAGGCCGACCAACTCGATGGCCGATTTTTCCATCGCGGTCCGGCATAGTGCCAACGCGTCCGCATACGCAACACCAAACTTGTTGTTCTTCAGTCCGGTCGAGATGTACGGGTGTGTCCCGGCGTCGATATCCGGATTGACGCGCAGCGCAACACGCGCCCGCTTTTGCAACCGCCGCGCGGCAGCATCAATGCGATCCAGTTCCGGCACCGACTCGACGTTGAAGCATGCAACGCCCGCATTCAGCGCAGCCTCGATTTCAACTTCGCTCTTGCCAACACCCGAGAAAACGATCTTCTGTACGTCACCGCCCGCGGTCAACACACGCGCCAGCTCCCCGCCGGAGACGATGTCGAATCCTGCGCCGCGCCGTGCAAGAACGTCGAGCACCGCCAAGTTTGAGTTGGCCTTGACGGCGTAGCAAACCAAAGCGCTCCGACCGCTGAGCGCAGATGCGTACGCTGCGTACGCATCTTCGATAGCACGCCGCGAGTAGACGTACAAGGGCGTGCCGCAGCGCTGCGCCAACGTGTCAAGCGCAACGTCTTCGCAGTGCAGGCGGTGTTCGCGGTAGCTGAACCCCTCGCTGGCTGGCAGCGCGGGAGTCATTTCTGTTCTGAGGTGGCCGGCACGTCGGGGAAAGGGCGATCTACCGGTTTTGCCGGTGCCTTGGATTGTTGCGCGGCGGGCGGCGGTGGCAACGTAAGCGGGCCTTTTTGGCCGCACGCAGAGAGTGTCAAGGCCATCACAGCGACGAGTATCGTTGCATCGAATTTCATGACGACCAATCTAACATGAGCGAATCAGAATTCCTCGAGGCGGCCGAAGCAACGCTCGCGGCGGTCGAGCGCGCAGTCGACGCCGCCGACACAGACATTGAAGCATCTCGCGCGGGCAACGTGCTGACACTCGAGCTGGCCGACGGCTCGAAAGTCATCATCAACAGCCAGGGACCGATGCAGCAGATGTGGGTCGCCGGCAAGAGTGGTGCGTTTCACTACGCACGCAGCGGCGATCGATGGCTCGATACGCGCGACGGCAGCGAGTTGTTTGAATCGCTGTCGCGGCTGATATCAGCGCAGGCTGGCGAAGCGATTGTGATGCGAGGCTAAACGCGGCTCAGAAAATCTGTTCGCGTACCGACTCGCGCTTGACTTGCTCTTCGGGCGGCAACATATCTTCCAGGCCGACACTGGCCACTCCGTGACCGGGTTGATGCTCGACGAAGTAGTACTCACCTCCAAGATTGACGACGCCGCTGGGGACTTCGCGCGCAATCTCGGGCACGCCCTTTAGCGCCTTGCTCATGTATGAAATCCAGATCGGTAGCGCGAGTCCGCCGCCGGTTTCACGCTCGCCGAGCGGGCGGGGTTGATCGAACCCCATCCAACCGACCGCCACCAGATCTCCGCCGTACCCGGCAAACCAAGCATCGTGAGAGTCGTTGGTGGTGCCGGTCTTGCCGGCGATATCCGGGCGTTTCAGCGCACTCCCCGCGCGCGCCGCGGTTCCATAACGGGCGACATCCTTCAGCAGGTTGTCCATCAAGAACGCATTGCGGGCGCCGAGCACGCGATGGGTCTCATCGCCCGCCTGCAGGGGCTTGGCTTCCATCAACACTTTGCCGGTCGCGTCGGTGATCTTCGCGACCAGATGCACGTTCAATCGATAGCCGCCGTTGGCGAATATCGAATAGGCGTTCAGCATCTGCCACGGTGTGACTGCGCCGGCTCCCAGCGCCATCGTCAAGTACGCTGGATGCCTCTCAGCGTCGAAGCCGAAGCGGGTGACCCAATCCTGCGCGTAGCGAGGGCCGATCGCCTGCAGGATGCGAACCGACACCAGGTTTTTCGAGCGCGCCAAGCCTTGCCGCAAGCGCATCGGCCCGTCGAACTTCCCATCGTAGTTCTTGGGCTCCCATAGTTGCCCGCCGGTCAGGTTCGGATCAATGCTGATCGGCGCGTCATTGATCAGCGTGCTCGGCATGAAGCCCTTTTCAAGCGACGCCGAATAAATGAACGGTTTAAAACTGGAGCCGGGCTGACGCCACGCCTGCGTCACGTGATTGAACTTGTTCAGATTGAAGTCGAATCCACCGACCAGCGCCTTGACCTGGCCATCCTTCGAGCTGGCGGCGACAAACGCCGCTTCGACCTGCGGCAGCTGAACGATCTGCCAAATCCCTTTGTCATCGCGCGTGACTCGAATCACGGCGCCCGGAACGATCTTGCGATTCGGCTGCGCCTTGGGCGACAGAGACGGCGCGGCAAAGCGCAATCCATCGGGCTTGATGTCGATCGTTGCGCCGCCTTGCAACATCGCCTGCACCGCGGTAGGCGACGCTTGAAGTACAACGGCGGGCACGAGATTCGGACTGTCAATCGCCTCGACCAGCGCGTCTTCGATGCGTTGCTCGCGCACCACCGGGTCGGCATTCAGCTCGATGAACGCTTCGGGGCCGCGATAGCCGTACTTGCGGTCGTAGGCGAGCACCTGCGTGCGCAACGCGGCGTACGCGGTTTCCTGGTCGTCCTTGCGCAACGTCGTAAAGACGTTCAGGCCGCGCGTGTAGGTTTCGTCGCGAAATACTTCGAACACCAGCTGCCGGGCCAACTCGGCCGCATATTCCGCGTGCAGTCGCACCTTGAACGCCTGTTCGACCGCGTAGTTGGCGGCGCGCGGCTTCAGTTCCTGCCCCAGCGCTGCATCGTGTGTTGCCTGATCGATGTAATTGAGCTGCAGCATGCGCGCCAGTACGTACTGCTGCCGCCCCTTGGCACGCTTCGGATTGACAAAAGGGTTGTAGGTGGAGGGGGCGACCGGCAGGCCGGCCAAGGTTGCAATCTCGGCGGTCGTCAGATCTCTCAGCTTCTTGCCGAAGTAAATCTGAGATGCGGAGGCGAATCCGTAAGCACGCTGCCCTAGAAAGATCTGGTTTACGTACACCTCGAAGATGCGGTCCTTCGACAGCGACGACTCGAT
>JACCSD010000109.1 GCA_013813185.1 Burkholderiaceae bacterium | reverse complement strand
GTGCTGCTTGAACCAGGCGGCCAGTTTGGCCGGTGGCAGGTAGTCCGAACTGCTCTCGCTGGTTGAATTGATCGAAAGCCAGGCGACGTTGTCTGCGCCGAAGCGCTTTTGCAAAGACTGCATGTTGCCGCTGTCGTAGTGCTTCTGAACAAACGGGCAGCCCGGATTGTTCCACTCGAGAACGACGTATTTGCCTTTGAAGTCAGCTAACGAGACCGATTTGCCTACCACGTCCGGCGCACGAAAATTCGGAGCCGGCTGCCCGATCGCCGGCGCTGCGCTTGCGACCGAAGCCACTGATGCCAGAAGACCGGCGGCAAACCACTGAATCTTTTTCGTTTTGCTCATTTTCTTGAAGCCCCTCTGACCTTGTCCAAGGCAGCTAGGACGATGCCTTCGGTCAAAAGTTCAGGAAGGACCGCAGCTTCGCCTTGGCGATCGTAAAGCACGTACAACGGCACGCCGTTGCGGCCGAATTGCGCCAGGGCGTGCGTAATCTTCTCGTCACGATTGGTCCAGTCGGCGCGCATCAACACGACATTGTCGGCGGCGAATCGAGCCTTCACGGTATCGGCGCGCAGCGCAACTCGTTTGTTGACCTGGCATGTGACGCACCAGGCGGCGGTGAAGTCGACGAACACGATCTTGCCTTCGCCGCGCAGTTGAGCAAGCTTGTCGGGCGAGTACTCGATCCATCCGGCATCGGCGGTCGAGCGTGCCCCGGGGGCCAACGCTTCGCTGGTGGCGATCGGCGCAAACGTCAACGCAGTCAGCATGCCGCCGCCCACCGCAACCCAGCGGAACACGCGCGCACCGCGCTGCGACAGGCCGAGCGCCCACAGCGTGAAGCCCACCGCGACGAGCACGCCAAGCGCGAGCGCAACACCGCCGGCGTCGACTTGCTGCGCCAACACCCACAACAACCAGACACAGGTCGCAAACATCGGAAACGCCATGAACTGCTTGAACAATTCCATCCACCGTCCGGGCCGCGGCAATTTCGCGAGCAGGCTCGGGAACACTGTCAGCAGCACGTACGGTGCGGCCATGCCGACGCCGAGCGCGGCGAACACCGACAGCGCAATCACCGCAGGCTGGGTAATCGCGTAACCGAGCGCAGCACCCATGAAAGGTGCGGTGCAGGGTGAAGCGACGATCACAGCCAGCACACCAGTGCCAAAGCTGCCGCGCCAGTCTGATTTGCTGGCAAGGTTGTCTGCCGCGCGCAGGTTGGCGACGCCGCTTCCCATCGTCATTTCGAATACACCGAGCAGGTTCAAGCCGATAGCGAAGAACAGCACGGTCAATGCCGCGACCACCCAGGGCGTTTGCAGCTGAAACCCCCAACCGAGCGCGCTACCCGCCTGTTGCAATCCGATCAACAAAGCAGCGAGTAGTACGAACGAAAGGACGACACCGGCCGCAAACGCGGCGCCATGCGCCGCCATCGGTCCCGAGTGAGTGCGATGCTGTGCGAGACCGATCAACTTCAGCGACAGCACCGGGAACACGCACGGCATCAGATTCAGGATCAACCCGCCCAGGATTGCCGTGCCCAATGCAGCCCATAGCGACATCGACGAACCCGCGCCCGCCGCGGTACCGGCAGTGCCAGCAGCGGCGCTCACCGCACCGGCCGACAGCGGGGCCTGCACGACGTGCGCCCAGCCGTTGGGGTAGGCAGGGCCGCCGTTGGCGACCACAACGCCCTTCAACGTCTTGAAGTCCGGCGCGATCGGTTTGGCGGCGGTCAGGTAAATCGCAGACTGACCGCCTTCGTTCTTCAGCACCTGTGGCGCAGCTGCTTCGATACGCCCTTCCTCGAGCGGAAAGAATTCGAACTTGTCGAGTGTCTTGCCGGCGGGTGCCGACAGCGCAACGCGAATCCGGTTCGCATCGATACTTGCGCTGGCCGTCAGCGCGGCTTGCGGCACGCGTGCCTGTGTTGCCTTGAACAGCGCAGCCGACGATGACGGTGCGGCCTGCGGCTTGACCGGCAGCGTCAGTTTTACCTCTGCGTCGCCCGGGATGCACACGTCCTTGCACTCGAGCCAGAAAGCTTTCGCGTTGAGCGTCACCGGCGTGCCCACCGGAAGATCGGCCGGCACGTTGATCGTTGTCAACAACAACGTTTCGCCCTCGTACCCGAAGTTCATCAACGGGCCGACCGGCAGTCGCTTCGGATGTGGCCAATCGATCGGGCCGGCGTTAAAGCCGGCCGGCAGCTGCCACTTGATTTGCGTCGGCAGTCCGGAGTCTCCCGGTACCTGCCAATACGTATGCCACTCGCTTTCGTGCTTTAACCGCAGCCCGACCGTGAGCGGTTGACCGGGAACGATCGCGTCAGCAGCGGAAATCAATTCGGCGTCGACGTGTTTCTCGGGCGCGCCAAAGCGCGGCAACGATTGAGCGGCAGCCGAAGTGGCGACAACTGCGGCTAGCGTGAAGGCAAGGGCTCGCGCCTTGATTCGCGCCCTGATTGGCGCATTGATTGATAGAAGCAGCGGCATGGTCTTTCGTCTAACAAGTAGCAATCAAGTTCCCGGCATTCAGGCCCGGACGGTTCGTCCGTTCAGCGGATTTCCGTAAAGGCTTGCTCCGCGATAGCGATGGTCGCGTCGATCACCGCAGCATCATGCGCCATCGAGACGAAGCCTGCTTCGTAGGCTGACGGCGCCAGATAAACGCCGCGCCCCAGCATTGCATGGAAGAAACGTTTGAATCGTTCGATATCGCACGCCATTACATCGGCGTACCGGCCCGGCACGTCGGCGCCGAAGTAGAGTCCGAACATGCCCCCCACGCTATCGCCGGAAAAGGCTAAGCCGGGCGCCCGGCTTTTTGCCGCCGCTACAAGACGCGCGACCAGCGCTTGCGTGCGCGCGCCGAGCTCGTCGTAGAAACCCGGGCGGCCGATCTCCTTCAACGTCGCCAGGCCGCACGCGACCGCTACCGGGTTGCCCGACAAAGTGCCCGCCTGGTAGACGTTTCCGAGCGGCGCCAGGCGCTGCATCACTTTGCGTTTTCCGCCGAAGGCCGCCAGCGGCATGCCCCCGCCGATCACTTTCCCGAGCACGGTGATGTCGGGATCGATGCCGTACAGCGCCTGTGCTCCGCCGGGTGCGACGCGAAATCCCGACATCACTTCGTCGAAGATCAACAACGCACCGTGTGCGGTGCACTGCTCGCGCATCGTGCGCAGGAACTCCGTTGTGGCACGCACCAGATTCATGTTGCCTGCGATCGGCTCGACGATCACGCATGCGATGTCGTCGCCGTTCTGCTTGAAGGCATCCTGCAGCTGCTGTGCGTCGTTGTAGTCGAGCACCAGCGTGTGCCGCGTAATTTCGGCGGGCACGCCGGCGCTGCTGGGATGGCCGAGAGTCAGCAGTCCGGAGCCCGCCTTGACCAGCAGACTGTCGGCGTGCCCGTGATAACAACCCTCGAACTTGATGATCTTGCGCCGGCTGCCATTACCGGCTGCGCCCCGCGCGAGACGGATCGCGCTCATCGCCGCTTCGGTACCGGAAGACACCAGCCTCACCTGCTGCATCGAAGGCACACGCTCGATCAGCGCTTCGGCCATTTCGACTTCGGCTTCGGTCGGCGCACCGAACGAGATCCCGCGCAGCACCGCAGCCTGAATCGCCTGCTGAACCGCGGGGTGCGCATGGCCCAAGATCATCGGCCCCCACGAGCCGATGTAGTCGATGTAGCGCGTGCCTTCCGCATCCCAGAAGTACGGGCCGGCGGCGCGTTCGATAAAGCGCGGTGTGCCGCCGACCGAGCGGAATGCGCGTACGGGCGAGTTGACTCCGCCCGGAATCGAACGCTGCGCGCGCTCAAACAGCTGTTCGTTGCTGGCCTTACTGAACTCTTCCCTGCTCATGCTGGACTCTTCCCTGATCGAAGCGGTGAATGAGCTCGC
>JACCSD010000275.1 GCA_013813185.1 Burkholderiaceae bacterium | reverse complement strand
GTGCCGGCAACGGCAGCGGCCGAGCCGGCCGTCAACAGCGAACGTCGTGTATGCGCCATGCGAACCTCCAGAGTGAAGTACGAAAATGCACGTGACCGCGGGCGGGTTCAAACGGAAAGCGGCCGTTCATTTGACCCATTCACTGCAAGGTCGGTGCCAACGCGCCCGCATGACGTGCGTGACCCTCGGCAACAACGTTACGCCTGTTCGATGCATGCGTACATGGCCGGTTCAAAGTGCACGGTTCGCGCGCGTTTTCAACGACGCTGGTGCAACGCGTGCACCATGCAGGGTCGTCGCGCGCCTAAGCGCGCACGTGCAGGTCGTCGCCGCTGAACGTGAGTTGTAACGGTTCGATGACGATCCGCTTGGAGCCAGCCTCGACGCGTCCAGCGATCAGTGCGCTGGCCCCTGCACTGCGCGCGATCTGAACGGTGCGTTCGGCGTCCGCGGCTGCGACGAACAGCGCGAAGCCGGCGCCCATGTTCAGGGTGCCGTACGCCTCGCGGTCGTCGAGCGCGGCGTGCCGCTGTATGAATTGCAGCACGGGTGGAGCCGTTGGCAATGCGTTAATCCGATAAGTGAACGCAACTGAATGGCGCATCAGCTTGCGCCAGCCGTGGCCGGTGATGTTGACGCAGTAGTGGGGAACGATGCCGGTAGCGGCGAGCGCTTCTGTGACCGGCGAGTACAGCAGCGTCGGCGCGAGCAGCGCGTCGCCGAACAACGTGCCATTGTCGAGCCGAGTCGCATAGCCGTCCGGCAACCGCTCCGCAAGTTTGCGAGCGAGCGAGATTCCGTTGGCATGGATGCCGCTGGATTCGAGCAGTACGATCGCATCGCCCGCGGCGAGCTTCTCGCCGAGCGTCAGACGCGACTTCGGTCGCACGATGCCGACACACGACGCCGCGAGATCGATCCGGCCGGGTTCCACCACGCCGGCGAGCGCAGGCGTTTCGCCGCCGCCCCAGGAGACGCCACACAGATCGCAGGCGCGCTTCCAACCCTCGACCAGATCGCGCGCGCGCGCTTCGTCGGCGAACCAGTCGCTGCCGCCGGCGGCCCAGTAGGCATGCACCGATATCGGCGTCGCACCGACGGTGATGATGTCGTTGATCGCCATCGCCAGCGTGTCCTGCGCGATCTGATCGTAGTATGTGCGGCCGTCGCTGTTACCTGGAAGCGCGCGCATCGCGTCGGCCACGAGCGCCTTGGTGCCGAGGCATTCGGTGATCGATGCGAGGTAGAAATCGCCGCAGTCCACGACGTATGCCGACTCGCCGCGCGAGGCAGCCACTTCCCTGAACCCATGCTGCGCGAGATTGCGCGCCGTATCGGCGGCCGCGCGTTGCGCGAGCACCTTCAGTGGATCGATCTTCGCGTAGTCGACGCCTGACTGCTTGTAGTCGAGTGACTCCATCGCGGCAACGGTAGCATTGGCCGACATGAACCAAGCACGCCAGCTGACGCTCGATCTGGTCAAGCCGTCCACGCCTTCGCTCGACAATTTTGTCGTCGGCCGCAACGCTGAAGTCGTCACCGCTTTGCGTGCGCTGGAGATCGGCGCGGGCGAACAGTTCATTTATTTGTGGGGCGAAACCGGCGCCGGGCGCTCTCATTTGCTGCAGGCGCTCGGCCATCAGATGCGGCCGGGCGAAGTGCCGGCGTTCGACGCGCGCCAGCCCGTGTACGTCGTCGATGACGTCGACCTGTTGAGCGAATCGCAGCAACACGAGCTCTTCGTATTGTTGAACGAGATTCGTGCCGGCGCCGCTCGCTTCGTCGGCGCCGGCAATGCGCCGCCGATGCACCTGGGCTTGCGCGACGACGTTCGCACACGCCTGGCATGGGGCCTCGTCTATCAGGTCCACGCGCTCAGCGACGAAGAAAAGGCGCACGCGCTGGCGGTGCATGCCGCTTCGCGCGGCCTCGCGCTGTCTACCGAGGTCGCCGACTACCTGCTGACACACATGCCCCGCGACATGCGGACGCTGGTGGCGGTGATCGACGCACTCGATACGTACGCTTTATCGGTGAAGAAACAGCTGACGGTGCCGCTGGTTCGGCACTGGGCCGAAGATGCCGCCTAGCCCGGGCGCGCCGTAAGATTCGTGAATGCCCGCTGCGCAGTCCTTCGCCTAAGTGCGATTAGCCCTGTTCGACCTCGACCATACGTTGCTGCCGATCGACAGCGCCGACACCTGGTCGTACTTCGTCGTCAGGAAGGGTGGACTGGATCCGGACGCGTACGGTGCGCGCATTCAGGAGTTCGCTCACACGTATCACGCCGGTACGTTCGACGTCGAAGGCTATGTCCGGTTTCAGATGGAACTGCTGGCGCTGTTTCCGCGCGCGATGCTCGATGCGTGGCAGCGGCAATTCGTGGACGAGCACGTTCGACCGCATATTCGCAGCGAAGCGCTGGCGCTGGTCGACTCGCACCGCAGGCGCGGCGACGAGCTCGCGCTGGTGACCGGCACCAACGCGTACGTCGTCACGCCGATCGCACGCGAGTTCGGCATCGAGCACGTGCTCGCTGTGCAGCCGGAAATGAGCGGCGATCAATTTACCGGCGGCTATGTCGGCACCCACACGTATCAGGATGGCAAGGTACGCAAGGTCGGCGAGTGGCTGGCGTCGCGGGGGCGCACCTGGGACGACACGATCACGATCTGCTACGGCGATTCCATTAACGATCTGCCGTTGCTCGAGCGCGCCACGCATCCGGTCGTCACCAACGGCGACGCGCGACTGATCGGCAT
>JACCSD010000264.1 GCA_013813185.1 Burkholderiaceae bacterium | reverse complement strand
GATCAAGGCGACGATCGAAATGCACGAGCACTTGCCAAAAGTCTGGTTCCGACGCCCCAGCCTGACGGGTAATAGCGTTCCCAAGGTAGCCGAAAACTCGCCACGGCGTCGTACTCGCGAAACGCTTCCGGCTGCTCCTCGCCAAGTACTCGTTCGCCCCCGACGCGTGCCCGAACGCCAATGCTCAGCGGATGCAGGCCCTCCGCCTGACTGGGCCAAGGTGCGAGGAGGCACAGGACGAGACTCGTCAGCGCAAGCCCCGCCTTGGTCATTGCGCGAAAGTTGGCGACTGAGCCTCCATGCCCAGCCACTCCTTCCGGAGGATTCGCTTGTCTCATCCGTCCAATGTTTACTTGTGTCTTTGCCACAAAGACCTCAGGCTTAGAGATTGAGCGCGAGCAGCCGCACGCAGACCCAGGACCAGCTCGCTAATTTTGCCCTTGACTGCGCCGTGGGGCGACGACTGATGGAGCGTCACAAGGCTACCGCGCTCGTTCGCGGCTCGTCATCAAGAACCTGTCAACGTGAATATTCAGCATTTCGGCGTCATCATTCAGCACTAGCATCGCAGTTGGGGGAATCGAGGATGTTATGCGTCGCCGTGTCCAGCACGAGGGGCTGACCGTCAATGTAGTGGCTGGAACCCATGTCGTGTTCTTCGGCATGGATCTCGATTTAAAGCAGCGATCGAAGTTCAGAGGATTCGCTTTCCGCCGCACGGATCATGCGGAAAACGAAACGGTCTGGCTCGCCGCGCTGAAAACTTTCGAGAAGACCGAGCCGCATCCGAGTCCCAGTGAACGGTTTTCGACCCGCCTCCATCCGATTCAAAGCTTCCAATGGGCTGATTACAGCGCCAAACCTGGGCGGGCGTACACGTACGACATCGTGACGAGGTACGGCGACCCGGCCGCTCTCAAGTCGGGCTCGAGTGTCACCGTCGAAATCACCTCGGAGCTGGAAACCGGCCCGACGCACTCGGCGTTCTTCAACCGCGGTTCGGTGGCAACGCAGGAGTACGCGCGCCGTTTCGAGAACAGAAAGCCGAGCGAAGAGGGGCCCGCAGCGTACGACTGGTTGTCCAGGGGGTTGCTGGAAGCGCTTGTCGCTTTCATCGGGCGCGCCGGAAGCGGCTGGAAGATCCACGGTGCGGTCTACGAATTCCAGTGGCCCGCAGTATTGGAAGCGTTGAGAAAGGCAAGACAGCGCGGAGCGAAAGTCTCGATCCTCTACGACAACCGCGAGACACGCGACAAAACCGGCAAAGCGACCGGGCCGTGGGAGCGCAATCGGGAAGCCATCGCAAAGGCCCGCATCAAGTCCGTGTGCAAGGGCCGCGCCAACGGCCGGCTGATGCACAACAAGTTTTTCATCCTGAGCCAGGGAAAGAAGCCCGCGGCCGTGTGGACCGGCTCGACCAACCTGACCGAAAACGGCATCTTTGGCCATTCCAACGTGGGCCACATCGTCGAAGACGAGACGGTGGCGCAATCATTTCTCGAATACTGGGAGCGTTTACGCGACGATCCCGAGATCGATGCCAACTATCGCGGCGCAAATGTATCGGCCACCGCCACGCCGCCCGTGCCGTGGGACTCGGTCACAACCTCGGTGTTCTCACCGCGTAACAGGGACCTTGATTGCCTGACCTGGTACGCCCAGATCGCGGGCGCGGCAAATAGTGCGTTGCTGATGACTTTCGCGTTCGGAATGCATCCGAGTTTTAATGCCGTGTATCAACAGAACAGTCACGCGTTGAAGATGGCGTTGATGGAAAAGGAATATCGAAGCCCGCAAACGAGGCAGGCCGATAGCAAAGAACTCGCGAAAGCACGCCGCCGCCCCGAGGTCGTGGTGGCCGTCGGCAACCGCATCGTGACCAACAGCTTCGACCGCTGGCTCGCCGAGCTTTCACGCCTGCGCGAAGGCGTCCACGTCTATTGGGTGCATACCAAGTACATGTTGGTCGACCCGTTCGGCGACCAACCGATCGTGGTCAGCGGCAGTGCGAACTTCAGCGAAGCGAGCTGCCACACCAACGATGAGAACATGCTCGTCATCCGCGGCGACAAGCGGATTGCCGACATCTACTTCGGCGAGTACATGCGTCTTTACACGCACTACGCGTTTCGCGAAGCCGTGAAGTGGGCGCTGCAGAGCAAGCAAGTCGGCAAGCCCGAAAAGTGGAAGCCGAACTACCTGATAGACAACGACTCGTGGATGAAGCAGTACTTCGATCCGCAGGACAAGTCCGGACGGTTCGCCCGGCGAGCGTACTTTGCCGGGCCTCTGTCGCTTTAAGTCGAATCGCCCGCTGCATTCACAAATACGCTAACGAAAGTTGTAGAGCTTGGCCGGGTTGTCGACCAACACCTTTTTGCGAGTCGCCTCGTCCGGCGCCCAATCCAGCAACAGGTCCATCAGATCGGCTTCGTCGGGAGTGTTGTCGCGAGCCGCTGACGGATGCGGCCAGTTGCTCGCCCACAGCATGCGCTCGGGCGCGTGCTTCGCCAGCGCCCGCGCGAGGCGGCTGACATCTTCATAATTGGGCGCGCCGGTCTTCGAAGTTTCGTACGGTGCGGAGAGCTTCACCCAGCAGCGCCCGGTGTCGAGCAGGCGCAACAGCGCTTTGAACGATTCATGCTCCGGCGTGACGGGTTCGATGTACTTTCCAACGTGATCGATAACGAAATTGCCCGGAAGTTTTTTGATCGTGTCTTCCCATTGCGGCAGCTCGCGACCATCGAGCTGAATGTTGGCGTGCCAACCGGCCGGATGCACGCGCGACATCACGTCGTGCATGCCATCGAAGCCGACCGCGCCCCATGGCAGCTGGAAGATGCGCTGAGCGATGATGCCGCCCTCAGTCAGCCACGCGATATCAGCCTCTGACACGCCCGGCTTGACGACGCCCACGCCCTTGGCGCCGGCACCGAGCGCGCGGATCGCAGCCAGCGTGACGCGGTTGTCGTCCTGGTAGGCGTTCGGCTGCACGACGATGACGCGCGACAAGCCAAGGCGCTGCTGCATCTCGCGATACTGGTCTTCACGGAAGTTGCCGGGCAATGGCGGACCGCCGGGTGCGGACGGCACGCCGCCGTCGTAGATGTGCATGTGAGTGTCGGTCGCGCCAGCCGGCACGGCGAACCCAGGTGCGCGCTCTCTCATTTCTTGCGTTTCATTTTCGGCAGCGGCGCAGGGTTTGGAACTTCCTCAGCCACCGTGAAAGTTCCACCCTGGTACATCTCCGCGATCGGATCGGCGCCCGGCTTCTCGCGCGCCATCACTTCCTTCGCGTAGCGCTCGGAGTCGTCCTGGGGTTTGTAGCCAAGCCGATACGCGTTCGAGTTGTCGTACCAGCTGCGCTTGTTGCGCGATACGCCGTAGACGATTTCGAACCGGATCTTGGGATGCTCGATACCGATCGTGACGAGCTGCGCCAGGTCGCGCGGTGACAACCATATCGACAGCCGCCGCTTGTCGATCGGCACCGGATTGACGTTGCCGATGCGAATGCAGAACACCTCCATACCGTACTTGTCGGCGTACAAACTGCCGAGCGCTTCGCCGAAGACCTTGGAGACGCCGTAGCGGCCGTCGGGCTTTGGATAGACGCGATGGTCGATCGTGTCCTTGCGCCGATAGAAGCCCGTTGCGTGATTCGAGGTCGGGAAGACAATCCGCTTGACGCCGTTGCGGCGCGCCGCCTCGAACACGTTGTAGCAGCCGATGATGTTGGCCTGCAGGATCCCGTCCCACGGCCCCTCGACCGAGTAGCCGCCCATATGCACGACCGCGTCGACGCCCTTCGTGATGCGGAGGGCATCGGAGAACTTGGAGATATCCGCGCGGACGAATTTTTCTTCCTTGTTGATTTTCGTCAGCGAGCGAAGGTCGGAGGCTTTCAAGACGTACTTGCTCGCCAATTCGCGCCGCAGGTGCGTGCCGACGTCGCCTGCGGCGCCGGTGATGAGAATGGTCTTCATGAATTGGCTTTCATATCGCTGGGCTTTCTCATATCGTTTACGGCTTCGGCTCCTTCACCGTGATGCGCCACAACGTGCGCGCGTCATTCGGATCGATCAGCGTGGCCGAATGCAGCAGCGACGCGTTGTCCCAGATCACCAGATCGCCGACGCTGTACTTGAGTCTGTACTGGTACTTCGGCTGCGTTGCGTGCGCCTTCAGCTCGTCGAGCAGCGCGATCGCCTCATCGTCAGGCATGCCTTCGATGCCGAACGAGCTGCCCGCTACCGCATACAGCGCCTTGCGGCCGGTCACGGGGTGCGCGCGCGCGATGCGGTGCCTGACCCAGTTCATTCTTTTTTTCTGATCGTCGGTCAGCACCGAAGCGACGGTGCGCGACGTTTCGTTCAGGTCATCGCGATTGCCGTAGTGGTGGAGCCCGATCAGGTTTTCGACGCGCGCCTTCATCGCCGCCGAGAGATCGTCATAGGCCGCATACTGGTTGGCAAACAGCGTGTCGCCGCCGATCTTCGGCACGACGATCGAGTACAGCATCGTGCAGCGCGCGGGGATATCGAGGTACGAGTAGTCGGTGTGGAAGTAGGTGCCGCCATCCGCCAGCCCGGTCGGCCGGCCATCCCTGACCACGTTCGACAGGATCAGGATGTCGGAGCAGTCGGGATGATGAAACTGATCGATGACGTGCGGCTCGGGCGGGCCGAAGCGCCGCGCGAACGCGTGGAACTGCAACGGTGTTAGTCGTTGATCGCGGAACACCATCACCTGGCCCGCGAAAGACGCATCCTCGATTTCCTTGAACGCGACATCGTTTAGCGCAGCAGCAAGATCGACGCCGCTCGCCGTTACTCCGAACTCCGGATGCAGTTTTGTCAGTGCGAGCATTAAAGCCCGTTTGCGAGGAACCCGCCGTCGACAGAAATCGTCGCCCCCGTGGTGTAGCCCGCCGCGGGGGACGCCAGGTACACCGCCGCGCCGACCAACTCGGAGAGTTGACCGAAGCGGCTCATCGGTGTGCGCGCAATCGCGAGCGCCTTGCGTGCGTCGGACATCTTCTTCTCGTTAAGGGGCGTCATGAAGAAGCCCGGCGCGATCGCGTTGACGCGCACTCCTGTATTCGCCCACTCGGCTGCGAGCGATTGGGTGAGCGACACCACCGCCGACTTGGTCATCGCATAGACGCTGCTGCCCGGCCAGCCGCGGAACGACGACAGCGAGCCGATGTTAATGATGTTGCCACTCGTGCGCTCGACCATGCGGCGGCCGAATTCGGTGCAAGCCCAGAACACGCCGTCGACGTTGGTGCGCATCACCAATGCGTACTCTTCTTCGCTGAAATCGAGCGCCGGCTTGATTACGGTCGTGCCCTGTGCGTTGAGCAGAATGTCGATCGGACCTTGTTCGCTCCACACCTGCTCGGCAAAACCGCGCATTGCCATCAAGTCGCCGGCATCGACGGTGTAGCCGGCGCTGCGCGCGTCCGCGTGCTTAAGCTGGGCGATGGTGGCATCGACCTTTTTGACATCGCGGCTCGCGACCACCACGCGCGCACCGGCCGCCTGAAAGCCGAGCGCAATCTCCAGGCCAATCCCGCTGGTGCCGCCGATCACCAGCGCAGTGCGACCCTCGAGGCTGAAGTTGGCGCCGCTCATTTCAGAAACTCGGGCGAAATCAGCCTCGGCAGGAACAGCGCCACGTCCGGCCAGACGATCAGGAGCGCCAGCACGGAGAGCATCGGGATCAGCATGATCAAGACGTCTTTGAGCGCATCGATCATGCGGATCTTCGCAATCGCGCAGGAGATCAGCAGGCACAAACCGTACGGCGGCGTCACCAGACCGAACGCGAGTGACACGATGCCAACCATCGCGAAGTGCACCGGGTCCATGCCCACCGCCATCGCAAGCGGTTGCAGAATCGTGCCAACGATGATGATCGCCGGGATCGCATCCAGAAAACATCCTACGACCAGGAACACGAAGGCGATAAAGAAGCCGGTCTCCGTGAACCCCATGTTCCATGCCGACACTCCGGCGAGGATTGCTTTCGGGATCTGGTAGTAGGCAAGCAGCCAACCGAAGGCCGAAGCCGTGCCGACGCAGAACAGCGCGATGCCGGCGAGCTTGCCCGTATCGAGGAGCGCGGAATGCAGACCCTTCAGGTTCATCTCACGGTAGACCACGATCGACAGCACGCCGGCGTAGAGAACCGCGATGCAGGCTGATTCGGTGGCGGTAAACCAGCCGAAGATCTTGCCGCCGATGATGATCACCGGCGTCATCAGCGCCGGAATGGCGATCGACGCGGCGCGCAACAGCTCGGCGAGCGTGGCGCGGGGGTAGGTGGGATACCCGCGCACCTTGGCGTACGCGTGCACGGTGGCCATCTGAGCGAGCGCGATCAGCAGCCCCGGAATGATGCCGGCAAGAAATAGTGCACCGATCGACACGGTGAGTACGCCGCCCCAGACGATCATCAGGATCGAAGGTGGAACGATCACCGCCAGCACCGCCGACACCGCAGTGATGGCCACCGAGAACGACAGGTCGTAGCCTTCCTTGGTCTGCGCCTCGATGAACAGCTTCGACTGGCTGGCCGCGTCCGCGGTGGACGAGCCCGAGATACCGGCGAAGAAGATCGACAGCACCACGTTGACCTGCGCGAGGCCGCCGGGAAAGTGCCCGACCAGGTCGCGCGAAAAGCGCACCAGTCGGTCGGTGATTCCGCCGACGTTCATCAGGTTGGCGGTCAATAGAAAAAATGGCACCGCCAGCAGGATGAACGAGTTGTAGGCATTGAATGTCTCGCCCATCAGCGTTCCGGTATCAAGGTGCGGCTCGAGCACCAGGATCGGCAGGCACGCCAAGCCAAGCGCAAAAGCCACCGGGACCCGCAGGAACATCAGAGAGAAAAATAGCCCGAACAGAATCCACGAGGCGGCGGCGGGGCTGAGGACGCTGGCGCCGCTCATGCGCGCTCCTTCCCGGAAAGGACCATCAGGTTGTCCCACATCTGCTCGCCGAGAAACACCAGCCACGTGAAGCCGGTCAGCGGCCATGCAACATGGATCATCCACAGCGGCAGATCAGCCAGCTCGGAAGTGCGATTCCAGCCGAAGCGCGTGAACTCGATGCCGGCCCACACGAATACCAGCGCCATCGCCAGTACGCCGATGTTTGCCATCAGCCTCACTGCGGCCTCCGCGCGCGGTTTAAGACGCGGCCACAGGTCGACTTCGAAATGCGTGCCCTCGCGCACTCCGATCATGGCGCCGATCATGATCATCCAGATGAACAGGAAGCGCGCCATCTCTTCGGTCCAGATATAGCTCGGGATCAATGCGGTGTAGCGCGAGAAGATTTGGAGCGACACCGGAACGATCAGAATCGCCACTGAAAACACAAGCAGCAACGACAGCAGCCCGCTATAGGCGGCGGTGAGTTTGCGCCAGAAGGTCATCGGAAGAATTCGAGCAAGAAAAAACCACTCCGGCGTACTGCACCGGAGTGGTTGTTCGCGCGTCAGATCTTGCTAGAGGGCGTTGATCTTCGCCAGAAGCTGCTCGGCGCCGATTTCCTTGGCGTATTCAGCCATCACCGGGTCGACCGCTTTCTTCATCGCGGCGCGGTCGGCAAACGGAATGCGCTTGAGCTTGCCTGCTTTTTCCAGTGCGTCGAGCTTGGCGGTGTCCTCGCTCGATTCGATTTGGCGGCCGTAGGCACCGGCTTCCTTGCCTGCCTTGACGATCGCGTCCTGCAGGTCTTTCGGCAGCTTGTTGAATGTCTTGGTGGAAAAACACAACGGGCGGATCGTGATCGCATGCTGAGTCATGTTGAGGCTCGGAGCCACCTCGAAGAACTTCATCTGCTCGACACCCGCTGCCTCGTTCTCGCCCGCCGCGATCACGCCGTTCTGAATCGCGTTGTAGACCTCGTTGTAGGCGATCACCGTCGGCGCCATGCCTGCAGCCGAGAAGGTCTTGGACCAGATCGGCGCACCTTGCACACGCACCTTCAGGCCCTTTAGCTCAGCCATGTTCTTGACCGGCTTGTTGGCGAAGATGTTGCGTGTGCCGCCCCCGGCGTAGCCGATCAGCATCACCTCGGCCTTCTGGTTGATTTCATCGGCGACCGGCTTCAACACGTCGGCGTCGAGCACCTTGTTCCAGTGGGCGAGATCCCGGAACAGGAACGGTGCGTCGATGAACGGCGCGGCTTTCGAGAACGTCGACATGTGCGCGGGCGACACGATTGCATAGTCGACCGCCTTGCCCTGCGCCATATACTCGAAGTACTGCTTCTCCAGCCCGAGCGCGCTGTTCTTGTGCAGCACGAAGTTGATCGGCTTGCCGTAATACTTTTTCACCAGCTCTTCGAACCTGACCATCGCCTTGGTGAAGGCGTGGTCGTCGTTGAACTGCGACGCCCCATTGAGCGTGATCGTCTGCGCGCCGGCCGGAAGCGCGATAGCGGCCGCAACCGCGGCCATGAACAGTCTGCGTTTCATGTCTTGTCCCCTGTCTCTGATGGTCATGCGCCACACGGCGCGCGGATCCGTGGGATCGGTCAACGTCGCCGAATGCAGCAGCGACGGATTGTCCCAGATAACCGGACTGCTGCGCCGTATTTTCGAATGACCCGACGAGGGGCCGATTGCGCGTCGATTGACCACTCACCGCTTTCCGTCATGCGGCGCCTTAAGATCACACGGGTCACACGCCAGATCGGCGCTGCGAATTACGACTTATCGACAGGAGACATTGATGGGGACTGATCCCTTGCCGCTCGACACGGCAGTTGTGCGCGCGTTGTCGCGCGTGACCACGGCAACGCTCACCACCGTGCTCTTAAAAAAAGGGCTGCGCAATGTCTGGATGCGCGGATCACGAGCGCTGCGTGGCGGGCAGCAACGCGTTGTCGGCCGCGCCTTCACGCTGCGCTTCGTTCCTGTGCGCGAGGACCTGGCCACGCCCGAGTCCTGGAGCGCGCCGATATCAACGCGCGCGGCAATCGAGGCGATGCCGGCCGCGTGCCTGGTGGTGGTCGATGCAATGGGCGTCACCGACGCCGGCATTTTTGGCGACATCCTGTGCGCGCGCATGAAGAAGCGCGGCGTCGCCGGTCTGATTACCGACGGTACGGTGCGCGACCTGGCCGGCGTGCTGGGCACCGACTTGCCCGTGTGGTGC
>JACCSD010000253.1 GCA_013813185.1 Burkholderiaceae bacterium | reverse complement strand
CCAAGCTCACGCCCGACGATACGATGCCCTGCACGCAATCGACCTTGTCCTGCAAGACGAGCTTGCGCAGGCGCTCGATCGAATCCTTCGGATTGGTTTCTTCTTCGACGATCAGCTCGATCCTGCGCCCTGCGATACCGCCGGACGCATTCATGCGCTCAACCGCGAATTGAGTGCCGCGCAGGCCACATTCGCCGATGGTGCCCGCGATGCCCGACTTCGGGGCGATGACGCCGATTCGCACCGGCACGTTTTGCGCAATGGCCGGAAAGCTCATGAACGGCTGCGCGGCGACGGTCGCACCGGCGCCGCCGATGGCTTTCAGTAACCTTCTGCGGTTGTCTTGCATGACATGCCTCCTGTTGTTGTAGTAGCAGTTAAGTCCAACTCACGCCTGTACGACTGTAGCGCGAGTGAATTCCTCAATGACATCCAGCAGCCGGTCGCTGGCATTCGCCGCGCGCTCCTCATCCTTATCCGCAATCGCGCGCGCAATGTCGGCATGCAGCTTCGCGGTGAGCGGCATGTCGGCCGTCTGCTTGTAATGGATGTACCAAAAGCGACGCGACAAGCCGTGCATCAGGCTCATCGCGCCCGCTGCAAACTCGTTATGCGAAGCATTCGAACACAGCAGGTTGAACTCGCGGTCGGTACGCATGAACGTCACGTCGTCGTTGATGCGCGCCGATTTTTCGAAGTCACGGGCGAGCTCACGGAAACGCGTACGTTGTTCGTCGGTCGCGCGGCGCGCGGCGGTACGCGCAATCAACCGCTCGATCTCGCGCCGCGCTTCGTGCAACCGCAGCTGCCGGCCGACATTGATCTCCGACACCATGATGCCGCGCCGCGGGAGAATCATCACCAGCCGCTCGCGGGCGAGGCGTTGCAACGCCTCGCGGATCGGCGTGCGGCCGATGCCGAGGTGACTCGATAACTCCGCCTCGGACACCGCGGCACCGGGAGCAAGCTTCAATGTCACGATCATCTCTTCGAGCTCAGCGTAGGCGCGATCGGTCAGGCTCTGCGTCGTTGCCGGAGAAACCTCGACTGGACTCGCGCGCTTCATTGATGCTTGCGCTTCTCGACCATCGAAACGAACTTCTCGTATTCCTTTTCGTCGACGCCGTAGCTGTGATCGTCGTCGGGGAATGTGCCCGCCTTTACCTCGGCGATGTATTGCGAGATACCCTTGATCGCAACTTCGGTCAGGTTCGAATAGCGCTTCGTAAATTTCGGCTTGAAATCCGTGAACACGCCGAGCAGGTCGTAGCAGAGCAGGATCTGCCCATCGGTACCGACTCCGGCGCCGATGCCGATCGTCGGAATCTCGAGCTGCTTCGAGATGACAGCGGCGATCTTCGCCGGCACCGCTTCGAACTCGAGCATGAAACAGCCCGCATCCTGGATCGCGAACGCGTCCTCGAGAATTTTCATTGCGGTGTCTGCCGTCTTGCCCTGAATCTTGAAGCCGCCGAACATCGCCACCGTGTGCGGCGTCATGCCGATGTGCGACGCGGTTGGAATTCCCGCGTCGACCATCGCCTTCAATATGGCCGCCTGCGATTTGCCTCCCTGCGGTTTGACGGCGTCGCATGCGCCTTCCTGCATAAAGCGCGTGGCATTGGTCAGCGCGCGATCGATCGTGTTGTAGCTCTGGTAGGGCATGCAGCCGAGCACGAATGTGTTCGGAGCCCCGCGCCGCACCGCCTGCGCGTGCATCGCCATCATGTCCATCGTGGCCGGGATCGTGCTCGAATGACCGTGCGCGATCATCGCCAGGCTGTCGCCGAGCACCGCAACGTCGACGCCCGCCATTTCGGCCCACCTGGCCGACGTGTAATCGGGCACCGACATATAGACCATCTTCTCGCCAGAGGTCTTCGAATCGCGGATCTCCTGCAGCGTGCGCTTCTTGCGCGCCGGCGCGGTGACGGGAGTCTTGCTTGTAGTTGCTGCAGCTTCGGCCACGCTCCCCCCGGATTGACACGCTTACTGATCGACAACTAATATATCAGCCATCG
>JACCSD010000225.1 GCA_013813185.1 Burkholderiaceae bacterium | reverse complement strand
TAGACGCCGCACACACCGCGCCCTTCGTGATGAACCTTCAGCATGATCTGAGTTGCTTGCTCTCTCCCTTTGCCGAAGAACTTCTGCAGAACTCCGACCACGAACTCCATCGGTGTGTAGTCGTCGTTCAGCAGAACCACTTGATAAATGGGCGGTGGCTTGACGCGAGAAGCTTGCTTCTCGACGACGGCGCCTTCGCCCAACCGCTCACTCATCTGGCCGCATTCTATGCAAATCGACCATCCAACACGGGATTCAAATAGCGTACCAATCATACGGTAAATCGGTACGCATCCCGCTTATTCAACCGTGTACAAACCTCGAATTGGCGAGGGAAAACACGCGTGCTCTAACGTGGGTGCTCTCGACGCAAACATCAACAGTTTTCGATCCCAGCTTCGCGATTTTGGTTCAGTGCAACTGTCAGCGTTAACCGATTCGCCTCGCTTTGCGATGACAGTTTCAGAAAATACTTCCCCCGGCACGCCGCAACTATCGGTCAAACGTTGTGCGCAGCGCTATTGACCGCCGCCGGTTTTGCTCGAACAATCGCGGCGTCAATGCCATGACAGGGATCGGTTGTGGCGTTGCGGCACCCACGAAATCGTTCGGTGGGGGTGGCAGGTGGGCGGACCGCCATGGGCGCGACAGCGCAGAAAGCGGATTCCGCCTTGGCTTTGTCGTGGAGGGGTGAGGGAATGTCGACTGGAACGGTTAAATGGTTCAATGATGCCAAGGGCTTCGGCTTTATCACGCCGGACGATGGGGGCGAGGACTTGTTCGCTCACTTCTCGGCCATCAACATGAATGGCTTCAAGACGCTCAAAGAAGGCCAGAAGGTAAATTTTGAAGTCGTGCAAGGCCCAAAAGGCAAGCAGGCGTCGAACATTACCGGCGGATAGTCTTCCGCTGTAAAAGCCCCGCGGCTGCGGGGCTTTCTTTCGGTTGTTTTTATCGTGTGCGCGGCCCCGCCGGCCGCTACATGTTTGCGATCATCACGTCCCCGAAGCCGGAGCAGCTGACCTGCGTTGCGCCGGGCATCTGGCGCGCGAAGTCGTACGTGACCTTCTTGCTCATTATCGCTTTCTGCATCGAGCTGATGATCAGATCGGCCGCTTCGCCCCAACCCATGTGCCGCAACATCATCTCGGCCGACAGAATTTCCGAGCCTGGGTTCACGTAGTCCTTGCCAGCGTATTTGGGCGCCGTCCCGTGGGTGGCTTCGAACACCGCCACCGTGTCGGACATGTTTGCGCCAGGCGCGATGCCAATGCCCCCCACCTGCGCCGCCAGCGCATCCGATATGTAGTCGCCGTTTAGATTCATCGTCGCGATGACGTCGTATTCGGCGGGTCGCAGCAAAATCTGTTGCAAGAAAGCATCGGCGATCACGTCTTTGATGACAATATCGCCGTGCGGGGCCGCGAGCTTCATCCAGGGACCGCCGTCCAGCAACTGCGCGCCAAATTCCTTTTGCGCCAGCGCATATCCCCACTTAGCGAACGCGCCCTCGGTGTACTTCATGATGTTGCCCTTGTGCACCAGCGTCACACTCTTGCGTTTGTTGTCGATCGCATACTGAAACGCTCTGCGCACCAGACGCTCGGTGCCCTCACTCGAAACAGGCTTGATACCAATACCTGAGGTGTTCGGGAACCGGATCTTCTTGACTCCCATCTCACGCTGCAGAAACTCGATCAGCTTTTTCGCTTTGTCACTTTCCGCTTCGTATTCGATCCCGGCATAAATATCTTCCGAGTTCTCGCGGAAAATCACCATGTCGGTTTTCTCCGGCTCTTTGACTGGGCTTGGTACGCCTTTGAAGTAGCGCACCGGGCGCAGGCAAACATACAAGTCGAGTTCCTGCCGCAACGCCACGTTGATCGAGCGAATTCCGCCGCCCACCGGTGTCGTCAACGGGCCCTTGATCGAAACGACATATTCGCGCAAGACCGCGAGCGTCTCGTCGGGCAGCCACACATCCGGGCCGTAGACCTTGGTTGATTTTTCACCCGCGAAAACCTCCATCCAGACGATCGTCTTGTTGCCGCGATAGGCCTTTTTAACGGCGGCATCGACGACCTTGATCATCACCGGAGTGATGTCGATTCCGGTGCCATCCCCCTCGATGTACGGAATGATCGGCTGATCGGGTACGTTGAGCGTGAAATCCTTGTTGACGGTAATTTTTTGCCCGGTCGTGGGCACCTTGATGTGCTGAACCATCGCGTCTCCAGTGCGTTTTACTTTCGGCGAGTTTACTCAGCCGGCTTTAGCTGCGCGTTGTGACCTGTCAACCGCCACCGATTGCAGCCGTTTTTGTAGGTGACCAATGCGGTCAACACATAACTCCAGGGGAATCACAATGAAGAAAGCGATCGCCTTGCTGATCGGGGCAACATTCGCGGGCATCACGCTTGCGCAAACACCGACACCGTCGGTGCCGCCAGTTCAAACGCCGCGCGCGATCACTCCACCGGTCGAAGTCAAGCCGTCGGTGTCCGCCAACACAGCGGCCAAAGCGGAGGTCAAGAGCGACAAAGCCGCCGCGGGTGCCCCCGTTAAAACCGAAAAAGACGCGATGGCCAAAACGCCGAAGACGGCGAAGAAGCCGAAGGATCCGAAAACCGTCACCCCCCACGACGTCAAGGGCGCAGTGAAGGCCGATGCCAAGGTCGATGGCAAGGCCGATATGAAGAAGGCCGACAAGAAGCCGTAACCGAGACAAGCGGAATCGAGGCAGGCCGAGTCCCTGCCTTTTCTTTACGCGCTATAAAGTGAAGGTTCGCTACGCCGTCAAAACTGTCAGATGAAACGAGTCCTCATGATGCTGCTTTGCGCGCTTCTGGCACCGTGCGTGTCGCTCGCGCAGCAAGCGCCGCAACCGGCTCTGGGTACCACGAAGTTGACCACGGGCATTCACGTGATCACGGCGGAGGTCGCCGCGACCGCGCATTCGCGGATGGTGGGGCTGATGATGCGCGAGCGGCTCATGCCGAATCACGGAATGGTCTTCATGTTCGAAGACAAGTCGCACCACTGCTTCTGGATGCGCAATACGCTGATCCCGCTTTCGATTGCCTTCATCGATGACGATGGCACCATCGTCAGCATCGCCGACATGGCGCCCAAAAGCGAAGCGTCAACCTGCCCTCCGCGCCCTGTCCGGTACGCGCTCGAAATGGACCAGGGCTGGTTTGCGAAGCGCGGCGTGTCGACCGGGAAAAAGATCAGCGGGCTTCCACCGCGCTAACCGAATTTTCGTAGTTGCGCAGTGCGAAGTCCCAGTTAACGAGATTCTTCAGAAAGCCTTCGACAAACTTGGGTCGCTCGTTACGGTGATCGATGTAATAGGCGTGTTCCCAAACATCGAGCGTTAGTAAAGGCTTCATCCCTTTCGTCAACGGATTGTCTGCGTCGTCAGTATTAAGAATGTCGACGCCGTCAGCCGTGCCGATGAGCCACGTCCAACCCGAGCCAAAGTTGCTGACTGCGCTCTTCGCAAACGCTTCCTTGAATTGGGCATATGAACCCCACTTGTCGCTAATCGCTTCGGCGAGTGCGCCGGTCGGCTCGCCCCCGGCGCCCGGCGCCATGCAGTTCCAGAAAAAAGTGTGGTTCCAAGTCTGGGCAGCGTTGTTAAACAAAGGACCCGACGAACCGAGAATGATCTGCTCGAGGGTTGAATCCTCGAATTTCGTGCCCTTAATAAGATCGTTCAGTCCTTTTACGTAAGCGCGGTGGTGCTTGCCGTAGTGGAACTCCAGGGTTTCCTTCGACATGGCGGGTTCAAGCGCGTCCATTGCGTAAGGCAACGGAGGAAGTTTGTATTCCATAGGGTCCTCGATCGTGATGGTCCGGAGTAAGCCGGAGACTGAGCAAGCACTGCGCCTGAAAAAAATGGGGCTGAGAAGCCCCATTTCGTCAGCAACTTAGGCAGCTTAGAAACGGCGCCGCCTCGATTCTGCTGGATGACCATCATGTACAGCATCGGAATCGAGAACATCGTGTTGAAGCGCGACGTCAGCATCGCCAAACGGGCCGCTTTGGCCTTCTCCTCGGCCGCGACCGGCACGATGCCTAACGCCTTTTTCTGGTTCGGCCAGATGATGAACCAGACGTTGAACGCCATGATCAATCCGAGCCACATGCCAATGCCGATCGCCACAAACGGTGTCTGCAGCGTCAACGCGCGCACCAGATAACCCATCATCCCCGCGAGCAAACCACCGGTGATTACAGTCGCCAGCGCCGCCCAGCGAAACCAGAACAGCGCGGTCGGCGCGATCACTTTGCCAATGGCCGGCTTTTGTTCATCCGGAATCTTCGCCATCGACGGAATCTGTACGAAGTTGAAGTACCAGAGCAGGCCGATCCACATCACGCCCGACAAAACGTGCAGCCAGCGCATGAAGAACGTCATCCATGCATGGTCGATGCGAACCGCAGTGCCGGTCAGGCCAACCACGATCGCCACCAGCACGATCAACAGCACAACACCCGCTGCCACCGTGCGCCCCAGCGATGAGAAGATTGCCCCCATCGTGCCTCCCCGCTTGTTGTTCGCTTAGTACTGTGGCTTGCAATCTAGCACGCGTGAAGACGACCAAGACTAGGGCAGCACGCCTTCGACACGCGTACTGGCGCTGCCGCGCGCAAACTCGACCTCGAGCGTCTGCCCAATCTCCACCCCCGTCGAGTCGCTCACCAGCGCACCGCTGGCGTCGCGGACGATGCTGAAGCCCCGCGCCAGAACTTGCGCCGGACCGAGATGCGCCAGCGCCGCCAGTCCGTTTTCAACACGCGTCCGGCTGTGCGCCAGGCGCGCTGCCATTGCCGTGTGCCGTGCCGTCGTCAGCGTAGCAACGCGCAGCGAAGCCGCGCTCACGTTGGGGCGCGCGACCAACAGCCGGTGCATTCGCGAGCTGACGCGTCTTCGCGCATCCATCAGCGCTTCGACCAGCGCGTTGCCGCTGCGCATGCGCAGCTCATCGAGCTGTCCCGCCTGCGTTTTCCACGGGAGGCGCTGCGCTCCGGTGAGCCGCAGCACATAGTCGATCCGTTGATGAAGTCTCTCAAGCAATCGTCGCAGAGCGCGCGCAAGCGCAGCCCGCTGCGCTTCGACATTCGTGAGCAGCGCCGTTGCCATTGGCGCGACCAGCTCGGCCGCTGCCGTGGGCGTCGGCGCGCGAAGATCGGCCGCAAAGTCGGCAATCGTGACGTCGCTTTC
>JACCSD010000209.1 GCA_013813185.1 Burkholderiaceae bacterium | reverse complement strand
GCGGGAGCACCGATGGAACACGCGATTGCCCGGACGTCGCGCATGCCGATCTGGGCCGGCGTCATTCTCGGCGCATTGGTTGGACTGGCGGGCGGTGCTCACTTGATAATTGCAGTGCCGCTCGGATTCGTGCTCGGCTACGTGCTGTATGCACGCGATCGAGCCCTGTTCGACAACAAGCAACTGCACGCGCGCATCGGCGACCTGCTCGAGCGCGTTTCGCTGCTTGAGTATTCGGTAAAGAACTTGCGGCGAGAAGCGCCGGCCGTGCACGATGCCGTGCCGGATCCGGTGCCCGACGTGGCGCCGATGTTGCCCGCAGTCGAAGTGCCGCCACGCGAAACTAGGCGAGGCGAAGCATCACTTGACGCGCCGTGGGTAACCTATCCTCCGGCGCCCGCCTATGTGCCACCGAGCTCCACGCCAGCCGCGGCTGCGCGCGCGAACGCGACTTCATCAAAACGCGCGGCGTCCCCGACTTCAAAAGGCGCGGCGTCCTCGATGATTGACAACGCGATCGCGGCGGCCAGGACGTGGCTCTTCGGCGGCAACACCGTGGCGCGGGTCGGTTTGCTGGTCCTATTCGTCGGCGTTGCTTTTCTGCTTCGCTACGTTGCGGAGCGGACCAACGTTCCCATTGAGCTGCGGCTGGTCGGTGTTGCGCTCGGCGCGTTGGCGCTCCTCGTGGTTGGGTGGCGCCTGCGCCACAAACGCGCGGGTTATGCGATCACGCTGCAGGGCGGCGCCATCGGTATCTTGTACTTGACGGTGTTCGCTGCGATGCGTCTCTATGACGTGCTGCCTGCGGTGCCGGCGTTTGCGTTGCTCGCCGCGCTTGCGGTGTTCTCCGGCGTACTCGCCATTGCGCAAAACGCACGTGCCTTGGCGGCACTCGGCGCGACCGGCGGTTTCCTGGCACCAATTCTCGTCTCGACCGGCGCGGGTCGCATCGAGATTCTGCTGTCGTTGTACTTGCTGCTGAATCTCGGCGTGCTGGGCATCGCGTGGTTCCGTGCCTGGCGCGAGCTGAACTGGATCGGGTTTGCGTTCACGTTCGGTGTACTGGGAGCGTGGGTCGCGCAGCGCTACGTTGACGATCAATACCCAATCGCGCAGGGGTTCTTGATTGCATTCTGGCTGCTCTTTCTTCTGGTGTCGCTGCTGTACGCGCTGCGACAGCCGCAGGCGAAGCGCGGCATTTTCGATACCACGCTGATGTTCGCGCTGCCGTTGGCGGCCTTCGGCATCCAGTCGCGCTTGACCGACGGGATCGAACTTGCACTAGCCGCGACGATCGCGGCGGCAGCCTATCTGGTGAGCTCAGCCCTGTTGATGAAGCGGCGCGAAGGCTCGTTAGGCGTGCTGGTCGAAGCAAACTTTGGCGTTGGCGTCGCATTTCTGACGTTGGCGGTACCGCTCGCGGCGAGTGCGCAGTGGACGGCCGCTGCCTGGGCGCTCGAAGGCTTGGCGTTGCTCTGGGTCGGCGCACGGCAGCAGCGCATCCTGCCGTCACTGGCGGGGCTCGCGTTGCATGGTGCCGGGGCAATCGCTTTGTTACGCGCCCTCGAAACGGGCGCGATCAACACACTGCCGCAATTTTCTGGATTCACGTTGAACCTCGCGGTGTTCGCGGCCACGGCTTTCGCAAGCTCGTTCGTGTTGGCGCGCGGTGGCGCGATCCCCGCGACGTGGGGACGCGGCAGCGCTCGCATGGCCGATGCTGCGCCCTGGGCGATGCGACTCATCGGATGGATGTGGGTGGTGCTGCTGGTCTGGCAGCCACTGCCTTATCCGTGGTACGTGCTCGCGTGGTGCGGCGTCGCGCTCGCACTGATGCTCGCCAACCGGCGCCGCGGCAATGAAGCGTTGTCACCCGAATGGGTTGCCGGTGTTGCGATCATCGTGCTCGCATGGCTGGCCACCGAGGCGCGCGCCGGTGCGATTGCGGGATTCGGTTTGCAGGTGAGCGTTACGACGCTGCTCCGATTCGCGGTGACCGTGACCGCGATCACGGCGGCGCTGTTCTCGCTCGCCGGCGGCGCCACGCAGCGCACCGCCGCCGCCGCGTTATTGGCGCTCGGCGTGTTCGTTTGGCTGTTCGCGCTCTTCGCCGAAACCTGGGCGCGCATTGACGATCAGTGGGCGGCGGCGCAGGTTGCGTTGGCGATCGTGGGTCTGACGGCGGCGTTGCTCGTGTGGCTCGCGCAGAAACTCAAATGGACCTGGCCGCTGAAGTTGTCGTGGGGGTTCTTTGTTGCGCATATCGTGCTTGCGGCCGCGGTGGTCGTCATGGCGATCGACGCCGCGCAAATGCCGAGCCGCCACTACGGCTGGATCGTCTGGCCGCTGGCGTGGGTACTTTTCTACGCCCGCCTGGCATGGGAAGAGCGCGTGGTCTTGCGCACGCCTCCCAACGTGCAATCGACGTTGCACGTCGGCGGTCTGTGGCTGTTGACCGCGATGATTGCGGCCGAACTCGCGTTGCGTATCGACACGATCGCCGGCGCGGGCTGGTTCCATGGCGTGTGGGGAGCCGTGCCCGCCCTTGCGCTCTGGTTGGTCATTCACTACGCGATGCGCTGGCCGATGCGCGCCGCGCCGTCTGCGTACGCGTCGATAGGCGCACCGGGGCTTGCGATCTATGCATTGGTGTGGGTTGTATTTGTCAGCGCGTTTACGCCAGGTGACCCGGCCCCTGTTGCGTATCTGCCGCTGCTAAACCCGCTCGATCTTGCTTCATTGCTCGTGCTGGCGGCGGTGCTGCGCTGGCATCTGGCCGATCAGCGCGTTATCTGGCAGCGCCCTGTGCGCTATGCACTCGGCGCGGTGGCGTTCATCGCGTTGAACGCGGCAGCGTTGCGGGCCGTCCATTTCCTCGGCGGCGTGCCTTGGGATGCTGATTCGCTCTCGCAGTCGCTGCTGGTGCAGGCGGTGTTGTCGCTGCTGTGGACAGCGACCGCGATGGGGCTGATGGTGTTCTCGCACCGGCGCACGATGCGCGGATGGTGGACGGTGGGCGTGGCGCTGCTCGCGGCGGTGGTGGTCAAGCTGTTCTTTGTTGACTTGTCCGGTCAAGGAACGATCGAGCGAATCGTGTCATTTGTCGGCGTGGGGGTGCTGATTCTGGTGATCGGGTATCTGGCCCCGGTTCCGCCGTCGGCACCGCAAGCCGCAAGGAGCGCAGCATGAGGTTCGCGTGGATCAAGGCGATGGTCGCAGTTTGCAGTTGGGCCGCAGCGGTCGCCGCCGCGCAAACGCCGGTCAGCGCAGACTTTGCCGTGCGCTTGCCGCTGACAACGGCGGGGGATGGGTTGCACGTGATCGAGCTGCCGGAGGCGGTGTATCGAGCGGCGCAGACGCGCGATCTTGCCGATCTGCGCATCTTCAACGCAGCAGATCAGGCGCTGCCGATTGCGTTCGTTCCGGCGCCAGCACCGGTGGCGCCGATGCCGCTCGCGGTCGATTTGCGCCTGGCGCGCCTGCCGCTGGAGACCGATGCACGCGAGTCGTTGCTGCGGACGTTTGCAATGCGGGTCGAGCGGGACCGCGAGCGCGCGGTCGTCGAGATCGGGCCGCTGCCGCCGGCGGCGACTGTCGCCAGTGAGTCATCCTCGCTCGGCGGCTACCTGATCGATGCGCGACCACTGAAGGATTTGAAGGGGCAGCTGGTGCTGATGTTCGCATCCAGCGCGCCCGATTACGCAGGCAGGGTCAACGTCCTGGGCAGCGATGACCTCGTGTTCTGGCGTCCACTGGCGTCCGGGGCGTTGTCCCGCAGCCGCAGCCTCGGCGAAGTCATCGAACGCAACCGCTTCGAGCTCAATCGACCGCCGGCGTTTCTGCGAGTTGCGTGGACCTCGCAGAGTGCGCCGGACCTCGAACGCGCGCAATTCGTCGAACACGTCGCGCCCAGCGTCACGCTGCCACGCGCAATCCCGGCGGCGACGCTGTCCGACGACCGCCGCCAGTTGTACGTCGAGGTGCCCGAAGCGTTGCCCATCACGCGCGTGCTGGTGCGCGTCCCGGAGCTGAATCGCATCGTGCGGGCGCAGGTGTACAGACACGATGCCGCGCCATCACCGCGCGTTCGGCGTCACGCTATCGGGCCGCGCCGCACCGAGGAGCAGTGGCAACCGATCGGCTCGATCGAGGCGTTTCGCGTGCTGCGCGATGGTGTCGAAATCGAAGGTGCGGCGCTGTCGCTTCCGGTTCGCACCGATCGCCTGCGCTTCGATTTCTCAGTGCCGCTCGATGGAGCGGTGCCGACGATTGAAGCCGAGTGGCGTCCGATACTCGCAGTGTTTGCCGCGCGTGCGCCTGGGCCTTATCAACTGGCGATCGGACTTGCCGACGCGAAGTTCGGGCCGGCGCTCGATGCGCGTTCGATGCTCGCCGCCGACGATCCTTCCGGAACTCGTTTACCGATCGCGACGATTGCTCTAAGCGGCGACCCTGTCACGGTGCAGCAACAACGCGTGCAGCGAATCGCGAGCGAAGCGCGCTGGTCGCGCTATCTGCTGTGGGGCGTGCTGGCGCTGGCCGTGCTCGGACTCGCATGGATGGCGTGGCGCATGTCATCGCAGCTTCGCCAGCGTCCGGTGCCCGGCACTGAAACGGAGCCTGATTCGCAAAGCGCAAAATAAAAGCGGCCGGCGGAAGGGTTTCTCCCGCCGCCGGCCGCAGCAAGAAACACCGGTTTAACGAACCAGCGCAACCTGCTCGGGGGCCCTGCGCTTGGCCGTCGGAACGATCCGCTCGCCGACGATTTCGATTCTCTCCATTTGAATCGTCGGCATCGCGACTGCCTGTTGAACGGCTGGCCCAGCGCTTAATTCCTGGATACCCACTACGGCCGCCAGTGCCAGCGCACTGACCGTAATGGCAAAAAATAATGTCGTCTCGAATTTCGTGATCATGGCCTGCTCCTGAAAGTGATTGCTAATTTATCGATGGGCGCACTGTAGGCAGGTCAGCCATCGCAAGCCACGCGTTTGCGATGAAGTGCAGGAAAGCCGGCGTAGATTGCATTTTCTCGGGGCAGGCGGGGACGAAACGGGGGATAACGGCGACGAACCGCCGCCGTCGCCGATCGGTTCGCGACGGGTTACCCGTCTTTGCCGCGCTTCATTTTCATTCGTTGTTCTGCCGCGCGGTGTCGAATCTTCCACATTGACAATTGCTCGCGCCTTTGCAGCGGCGTCAGCGTTTCGCGCCGAATTTCGCGCAGCAGCTTCTGGTAGTTGGTCAGGCGGTCGGCGGCGACGCCGGCGCGCACTGCGCAACCGGGCTCGCCTTGATGGCGGCAATCGCGGAAGCGGCAGTGTTCGGCAAGCGCGCGAATGTCGTCGAAGGTCGCCGCCAGATCGCCTTCATCGATATCGGGGCGCAGCCCGCGCAACCCCGGCGTATCGATGACGCAGCCGCCCGCGGGCAACCGGTGCAGCGAGCGCGAAGTGGTCGTATGGCGGCCGCGGTCATCGTCCGCGCGCACCGCACCGGTGGACTGCACTTGCGACCCGAGCAGCGTGTTGGTCAATGTCGACTTGCCGGCGCCGGACGATCCCAGCACGACGGTGGTCTGACCGACGCCGAGATATGGCGCAAGCTCAAGCGCAGTCACCGCGGCGCGCGTATCGACCGCGTGGACTGCGATGTCGTGCGGCAATCGCTCGCGCAGGGCGTCGAGCCACGCGTCGACGTCATCGCACAGATCGCGCTTGGTCAAAATCACGATGGGCCAGATGCCTGCCGGCTTCACCATGGCGAGGTAGCGTTCCAGCCGGCGCAGGTTGAAGTCGCCGTCGAGTCCCATGGCCAGCATCGCGGTGTCGACGTTGGTGACCAGCGATTGCCGCGCGCCCGACGAATCGCGCCGCACGATTTGCGTGAACGGCGGCATTCGACCGTGCACCCAAGGCGTGCCGTGCTCATCGTGTCTAACCGACAGCCAATCGCCGACGGTCAGTGCATGGCCGGCTTCGGAGAGTGAACGCAGCAAGCCCGGCAGCGGCCGCGCCGAGTGTTCGTCAACGCCGTCCGTGACGCGCACGGTTTCGCGATGCGCTTCAATCAACCGCATGAGTGCGCCCGGCGTTTCTCCGGGCGTGCAGAGCACGGCCATCGCCTGAGCGACCGCCGGGGTAAAGCCGATCGGCCGCAGCCGATCCATCAAAGTCGTGTCCATGTGTTTCGAAATCCTCGAGACAGAGCGCGTTATCGCGCGAAAGGCGCGTGCCAAGGCACGCGTTTCGTATCCAACGTGGAGTGTCGCGGCCGCTTGCGCGGCGCAGGAATCGAAAAGTCCGAGTTAGCGCGCGTGCGGCCGACTAACGAACGGGATCAGTTTTTCTCATGGCGCCTCCCAGATGAAGCGCGCTCGATCGAGCGAGGGCGCGAGCTTCGCGCAAACCAGTGACGCGGTCAATAGAAGATCGTGTGAATAAACGTCAACCTATGCGAAAGTCGTACGCTACTTGCTTGATGAGTGACATGTTCCGGAAGCTCGCGATAGGTGCTGTGGTGTCGGTGCTGACTGCGACCGCGCATAGCGGAGGCAGAATCGATATCTGGGTGTCGTTAACTGAGCCGCCAGTTGCTTCGGGGATTAGTACGCCTGAGTCGGTCAAGAAGCAGCAGCAGGCGGTAATGGCCGAGTTGGAGGCACTGGGCGCCGTCGAACTCGGGCGGGTCAGCACGGTGCGAAACGCGATCGCTGTTTCCATACCGAAATCCAAATTGCCGGAGGTTAAGCAACTTGCCGGTGTCCGCTCTGTGTCTCCGGTGCGGGATATCCAGCGCGACCCTCCGTCGCCAGTGCGTTAATTGCGTCGCGGCATTGCGTTGCATCGCGGCGATAGTCGCGAAGGCGTGATGGACAGACGAATTGCGCGGTTACTTCTTTACACCAGTGTCACGGGTCGCCTAGATTTGTCACTCCAATAAGACAATCCGAGGAGAACACCCAATGAAGCGCATCGCGATACTGGTCGCGGTCGCAGCACTGCTAAACGCGTGCGGCGGCGGATCGGATCAGGCCGAGTCACAAGCTACGGTCAGCAAGGAATCGACGGCAGGTACATCGGCAGCTGGACCGGCGGTTTCAGTCAATCCCAATCGTGTTGCGACACCCCCAAGCATCGTTATCAATCGAACGACAAGCGGGGTAACGGCGGCTGCCGGTGGTGGGTTGGTCAGGTCTGCGCCCTCGGTGGATCGAGCGCAGCGAATTGAGCTGCGCAACCTGCCTGGCTCAATTGCGTCGCAGAAACTGGCTCAACTGGTCACAGTGGACGGTCTGTCCCGCAGTGTCCTTGACCGCAGTCTGCTCGACGCTTCCGGGGCAACGAGGGTCATCGTCCGCCTGTCTGCCGACTCGGCTGCGAGCGCGTTGGTCAAGGGCGCGGACACGGCGCAGTCCAAGTGGAGTGCGCAAGCGCAGCAGGATGCCTTCCTGTCGAGCGCGCGCTCGCTCGACCCGAACGCGCGCGTGGTGGCTCGGGTGCAGGTCGTCCTGAACGCGGTCTTCATCGAAGTCGATGCGGCGGCGTTGCCGG
>JACCSD010000183.1 GCA_013813185.1 Burkholderiaceae bacterium | reverse complement strand
CCTCATAGATACGCACCGGCTGATCGAAAATGCCGCCTAGATGGAAGAACTGAATTTCGAACGGCAGCTTTTGCGCGCGCCACAGCGATTGGGCCGTATCGAAGCGGATGTCGCGCGTCTGGTCGTACCCGAGGTCCCTCAGCGCCTTCGGCAATACGAACGCAGGTTTGGAATAAGGTCGATTGGCCAGCTCCCGCGCACGCCGATCGACGTCGGCAAAGCCGAACGCGTGCACCGGCGCCGTCGCAGCGAGGAGGAACGCGATTGCTGCAAACCGGAGGGCCTGAATCATGGGAATAAATGGCGCGCGTCGAAAGGCGCGGCTAAGCAGAAAGCAAAGCAGATGCCTAGATGGGTTATGGATGATGCTTTCCAAGGTTGATCCATGCGATTCGTCCAACTAGCAAGCGGCAATGAGGTGCCCGCGCTAGGACTCGGCACCTGGCGCATGGGAGAAGCGAAGCGCTCCCGCACAGCCGAGGTCGGCGCAGTCAGGACCGCGCTCGAAATCGGCTACCGGCTGATCGACACCGCCGAAATGTACGGAAACGGCGGCGCTGAAGAGGTGGTAGGCGCCGCTATCCAGGAGGCTTTCCAAGCCGGGATTGCCGCGCGCGCAGACCTGACGATCGTTTCAAAGATTTTGCCGAGCAATGCCAGTCATGCCGGTGTGATGCGCGCCTGCGAGCGCAGTCTGAAGCGTTTGCAACTCGATGCCATCGATCTATATCTGCTGCACTGGCGCGGTTCAACGCCACTGCAGGAAACCGTTGCCGCATTCGAGCAACTGCGCAGCGAGAGTCGTATCCGCCACTGGGGTGTCAGTAACTTCGACACCTCAGACATGCAGCAGTTGTCGTCACTCTCGGCAGGCGTCAACTGCGTTGCCAATCAGGTGTACTACTCGGCGAGCGAACGCGGTGCGGAGTTCGATCTGGTGCCGTGGCAGCGTGAGCACGGCGTGGTGACGATGGCGTACTCGCCGATCGATCAGGGCGCGTTAGCAAGCGATACGACGTTCGCAACGATCGGGCGGCGCCATCGAATCAGCGCGGCGAGTGCCGCGCTCGCGTGGGTGTTGCAGCAGCCGGGCATGATCGCGATTCCCATGTCTGGCAGTGCGCCGCATCTGCGGGAAAACTTCGCCGCCGCCAACGTCGACCTGACCGCAGAAGACCTTGCGCAAGTCGACGCGCAGTTTCCGCCGCCTAAACGGAAGCGTCCGCTGGCGACGACTTAGCGGTTCAGTCCAAGGTCAACTTGCGCTGCTTGATCAGCGCGTGCCAGCGCGCCGTCTCGCTCTTGATGTAGCCCGCCATTTGCTCCGAATTCCCCTGAATCGGCTCCAGCCCGAACTCCTGCAGCTTGCGTGTCACCTCAGGAGTCGCAATCGCACGACTCAACTCCGCCGTCAGCTTCGCCGAGATATCGCGCGGCGTGGCGGCAGGCACCACCATCCCCTGCCACGCGTAGACCTCGGTATCGCGGATTCCCTGCTCTTCGAGGGTTGGCACATTCGGCAATGCGGCCAGACGCTGGCGGCTCAGAACTCCAAGCGGCACGAGCTTGCCCGAGCGGATGTGCTGCAGTCCGACCGCGGTGTCGATCACCATCACCGGCAATTGATTTCCCAATACATCCTGCACCGCAGGCGCCGCGCCACGGTAAGGAATATGAACGATGAACGCGCCGGTGCGGTCCTTGATCAGCTCCATCGCCAGATGATGCGGACTGCCCGCGCCGACCGATGCGTACGACAACTTGCCAGGGTCTTTCTTGGCAGCGTCGACCAGCTCGCGCATCGTCTTGAAACCTGTTGCAGGGTTCGCCACGACGATCAACGGAAAGCGCGCCATCAACCCGATCGGCGCAAAGTCCTTGACCGGGTCGTACGGCACTTTCTTGTACAGCGCCGTATTGAACACGAACGTGCCGTTGTCACCGCTTAGCACGGTGTAACCATCAGCGGTCGAACGCGCCACCGCTTCAGCGCCGATCATCGTCGCCGCGCCCGGCCGGTTCTCGATTACCAGCGGCTGCCCGAGTTGCTTCTCCAGCTGCGCACCGACGGTGCGAGCCAGAAAATCTGAACCTCCCCCGGCCGGATAAGGCACGATCCAGCGCACTGGCTTGGCCGGATACGCCTGCGCAAACACGGCGCTCGACGGCACCAGAGTGGCGGCGGCCACAGCGGCAAGCAGGCGGCGGCGGGTGAAGGGCAATATCCGATCAGTCATCGAGCGTCTCCGGCAAACGCAAAATATACTTACTCGCGATCCGAAACGCCCCGCACATCGGCGCCGTGCGCGTCCGCTTCGGCGTCACCGGCCTCAGCCATGTGCGGCCTTTCGTCTTTCCGCGGCTGACCACGTCCGGTCACCTGCTGCAATTCATCGATTCGGAGTGACGCCTGCGCCTTGGTCAAGCTTTCGTCGAACGGCGCCTTCGCTTCCTCAGACAATGTCTTCAGATATGAGCGCTGCGCCCCGGTCATCGGCTCGTCGCCGGTAGTCCAGTCTTCCGGCGGCTTCTCGGTGTTACTTTGATCGGCCATTTGTTGCGTACGCTTGTCGGTCATCGCAATCCCCTTTTCGTTGAAAGACAATGCGCCGGCAACCACCGTACCCAGATGCGAATGCAATGATCAAACGCGAAGGCAACTGGCTAGCCAGTGCGTTTTGTAGCGTCGTGTTGGCGCTGCTATCCCTGCCGTCGCCTGCGCTGGCCGACGAGGCACTCTGGTCGCTGCTTAACAAAGGGGGCCAGGTGGTGTTGATGCGGCACGCAGTGACGACACCCGGAGTCGGCGATCCGCCCGGCTTTCGCCTGGATGACTGCGGGACGCAGCGAAATCTGACTGACGAAGGCCGGCGGGACGCGCGCCGGGTGGGCGCCGCATTTCGCGCACGCGGCATCGTGATTGAAAACGTGTATTCGAGCCCGTGGTGCCGCTGCGTAGAAACGGCGAATCTCGCATTCGGCAAATCCGAGATCTCGACCGCGCTTGGCAATCTGTTTACTCATCCCGAGAACCGCGAGCGGCAGGTGCGCGAAATGCGAGAGTTGATCAGCGTCCGGACCCCGCAGAACCGGGTGCTCGTATCGCATGGAGCGACCATTCTTGCGCTCACCAGCGTTTCGCTCGGAACCGCCGAAATGCTCGTCGTTACGCCGCAAAGCGACGGCCGGTTTGTTGTCAACGGTCGATTTTCCGCACACGCGCCGTAGAGCGTCGATCACACCTTCTCGGCTCGATCAATGCGCGCGGCGTAGCAGCCTCGCTTCGCATAGTGCGCGTGAAGGTACGTAACACGCGGATCGGAGTAGAGCCGTTCGATGACATGTTCCGTTTCGCGGCCGTCGACGATATCAGCGTCAACCATCAGGTCAGCGGTGTCAAAAGCGCGTAGCGATATCTGCCTCAAGCGCATCGCCTCTGGGATCTCATTTATCCGGTCGTACGCGGCTCCGGCGCCCTCAAGCACGAAAATCGCGTGGCTCGCGCGGTACGGGTTCTCGGCCGGCTGGTGAATGTAGTTGACGAGGATCAGCGTTTCGCCAGGCTCGGCGTCGCGCAGCTCTATTCGATCGGGATAGCCCGGCTTTTCGTCGGCCACGTAGCGTCTGGCGCGGTGCCTGGCAAGTTCCTCGTCGGACAGCCCGAACAAATGGCGAAATGGCGTGGGCGATAGCCCCGTAATGCGGAAGGACATCTCAGCTCTCCAGGCAATATGCGTAGGAGATCGTGCCGCAACCGGTCGCGCCGGGCTATCCGTTACTTGCTCCGCTATTCCATGCGTGCGCAGAGGCAAGTCTATTCGACGGCCACGGCGAATTTGCGCGGGTCATACCGCAGTGATACCATCGTGCCATGAAAGTCGCTATCTCGCTGCCTGATCCTGTGTTCGAAGCCGCAGAGCGTTTGGCGCGCCAGCTGAAAACGCCGCGCAGCCGGCTCTACGCAAACGCGATCGCCGAGTACGTCGGAAGCCGTGGATCCGAGTCGATCACCGCGCGCCTGAATGCGATCTATGCGGCTGAATCTTCGGCCGTCGATCAAGCCTTTGAGCGCGCTCAACTGAAAACACTGCGCAATGAGACGTGGTGAAGTGTGGTGGGCGTCGCTGCCGGCGCCCGTCGGCTCAGGCCCGGGCTTCCGCCGTCCCGTGGTGATCGTGCAATCGAATCCATTTAACCAAAGTCGCATCGCCACAGTTGTTATTGCGGCCGTCACGTCCAACCTGGGGCTCGCCGAAGCGCCCGGGAATGTACGCGTCAGCAAAACCGAGTCAGGACTTTCGAAGTCGTCGGTGGTCAACGTGTCGCAAGTGCTAACTGTGGACCGCTCGTACCTGACCGCCAAGGTCCGCATGCTCCCTGCCCAAGTGGTGAACCGGGTCGATGACGGTTTGCGCCTGGTGCTTGGCTTGTAGTGTCGGAAGCCGCCGCGGACTCATCTCCACCGCCGACGCGGCGCATGCAAAAGAGCAAATTAAGTTAGCCTGTTCTTGAATGACCTCAATGAATCTCACAGTCAATGTGTGATGCCGAACGCGATTGAGCAGTTTCATCCCGCCGTCCGAGGGTGGTTTGACTCTGCGTTCGCCGCGCCTACCGGCGCGCAGATCGAAGCGTGGCCGGCGATCAAGGCCGGCAAGCACGTGCTGGTCGCCGCGCCGACCGGATCGGGCAAGACGCTGGCGGCGTTCCTTGCGGCAATCGACACGTTGGTGCGCGAAGGCATCGAGGGCGGCCTGACCGACGAGACGCACATCGTCTACGTCTCTCCGCTAAAGGCGCTGTCGAACGATATTCAGAAGAATCTCGAACTGCCCATCGCCGGCATTCGCGCCGAGCTCGAACGGCTGGGACTGCCCGATGTCGATATTCGGACCGTGGTGCGCACGGGCGATACGCCGCAGGGCGAGCGCGAGAAGATGCGCCGGCGGCCTCCGCATATCGTCGTCACCACGCCGGAATCGCTGTACATCCTGCTGACCAGCGCGTCCGGTCGCAAGATGCTGGCGACGACACGCACGGTGATCGTCGACGAGATTCATGCGATCGCGCCGAACAAGCGCGGCGCGCATCTCGCGCTGTCGCTCGAGCGGCTGCAAGCGCTCGCAGGACGCGAGCTGGTGCGGATCGGTTTGTCCGCCACGCAGAAGCCCGTCGAAGAGATCGCAAAGTTTTTGGTCGGAGCCAGCACGAATTGCACGATCGTCGACACCGGCCACATCCGTCAGCGCGATTTGGCGATCGAGCTGCCGCCTTCGCCGCTCGAAGCGGTGATGTCGGGCGACGTCTGGACCCAGGTGTACGACCGGCTCGCCGCCCTTGTGAGAGAGCACCGCACGACCTTGATCTTCGTCAACACACGGCGGCTTGCCGAGCGGGCAGCGCGTCACTTGTCCGAGCGGCTCGGCCATGAAAACGTTACCGCGCACCACGGCAGCCTCGCACGCGAGCAAAGGCTCAACGCCGAGCAACGGCTGAAGCGCGGCGAGTTGCGCGCGCTGGTGGCCACCTCGTCGCTCGAGCTGGGAATCGATATCGGTGACGTCGATCTGGTGTGCCAGATCGGAACGACGCGCTCGATCGGAGCGCTACTGCAACGCGTCGGTCGCTCCGGGCACTCGGTAGGCGGCACTCCGAAGGGACGGTTATTCCCGCTGTCGCGCGACGAGTTGTGCGACTGTGCGGCGCTGCTCGATGCAGTTCGGCGCGGTGAGCTCGACTGCATTCAGGTGCCGGACAAGCCGCTCGATGTTCTGGCGCAGCAGATCGTCGCCGAAGTTGCGTCGCAGGAGTGGAAGGAAGACGAGTTGCTGGCGGTTTATCAACGCGCCTACCCGTTCCGCAACATCACGCGCGAAGAATTCAGTGAGCTGGTGCTGATGCTGTCCGATGGGTTTCACACGCAACGCGGCCGGCGCAGCGCGCATCTGCACCATGACGCGGTCAACGGCATCCTGCGCGGACGGCGCGGCGCCGCTCTCGCTGCGGTCACATCGGGCGGCGCAATACCCGATACCGCCGATTACACGGTAATGCTGGAGCCGCAAGCGCAAGTAGTCGGCACGGTGCACGAAGATTTTGCGGTGGAAAGCCTGGCGGGCGATGTCTTCCAGCTGGGCAATACGTCGTATCGCATCCTGCGCGTCGAGCGCGGCACGGTCCGGGTGGAGGATGCGAAGGGATCGCCCCCGAGCATTCCGTTCTGGCTGGGAGAGGCGCCGGCACGCACGGCCGAAGCATCGCAATCGTTGTCGCGACTGCGTTCAACGATTTCCGCGCGGCTCGATGAGGGCGGGCGCGAAGCGGCCGTCACATGGCTCACCGAGTCGGTGAAGATCGATCCGATCGCCGCGGGACAGATCGTCGACTACCTCGCCGCCGCCAAGGCTGCGCTGTCCGCGCTGCCGACCTGCGACACCGTCGTGCTCGAACGATTCTTCGACGAATCGGGCGGCATGCAGCTGATCGTTCATGCGCCGCTGGGCAGCCGCATCAACCGCGCCTGGGGTCTGGCGTTGCGCAAGCGGTTCTGCCGCAAGTTCGATTTTGAGTTGCAGGCGGCCGCGACCGAAGACGCGATCGTGCTGTCGCTGGCGAGCAGCCATAGCTTTCCGCTCGCCGATGTGGCGCACTATTTATCCGCGGCGACCGTAAGGCCATTGCTGGTGCAGGCGCTGCTCGACGCGCCGATGTTCGGCACGCGCTGGCGCTGGAACGCCGGATTTGCGCTTGCGCTGCTGCGGTTTCGCGGTGGGCACAAAGTCGCTCCGCAGCTGCAGCGCATGGCAGCCGAAGACTTGCTGGCGGCGATTTTTCCCGACCAGGTGGCGTGCGGCGAAAACATCGTCGGTGACCGCGAGATACCCGAGCATCCGCTGGTGCGGCAAACCATCGACGACTGCCTGCACGAGGCGATGGATATCGACGGGCTGGAGCGCGTGCTGCGAGAGATCGAGAGTGGGCAAATCAAAGTGCTGGCGCGCGATCTGACCGAGCCGTCACCGCTTGCGCTCGAAATTCTGTCCGCGCGCCCGTACGCCTACCTCGACGACGCTCCGCTCGAGGAGCGCCGCACGCAGGCGGTCCTCGCGCGCCGCTGGATTGATCCTGAAACCGCCGATAATCTCGGCAAACTCGACGCCGATGCGATCCGCCGCGTGCGCGAGGAGGTGTGGCCCGAGCCGCGCGGTGCCGATGAGCTGCACGATGCACTGATGAGCTTTGGCTTTTTAAGCGCTGCCGAAATCAAGGCACAGCCCGAATGGCCCGTTCTGCTCGAGGAGCTAGTGGCCGCGAAGCGAGCGACTTCAATTGCGCACGCGGGACACGCCGCCTTCGTTGCTGCGGAGCGCTTGCCCGAATTCGACGCGCTGTTTCCGTTGGCGGAGCGCACGCCGGCGGTTGAAGCGCCGATTCAATATCAGAAGGCGTGGACACGCGATGACGCGCTGGTCGAAATTCTGCGCGATCGCCTGCAAGGTCTGGGGCCCGTAACCGTCACCGCGCTCGCAGCCCCGCTCGGCCTGGCGAATGGCGAAGTCGAAATCGCGCTGGCCCGACTCGAGGCCGAAGGCTCGGCGATGCGTGGACAGTTCAGTCCCGACGCCAGGGAGACCGAGTGGTGCGAGCGACGGTTGCTGGCGCGCATCCATCGGTACACGGTGAACCGGCTGCGCCGTGAAATTGAGCCGGTCGAAGCGCGCGACTTCGTGCGCTTTCTGTTCGAATGGCAGCGCGTCGCACCGGAAGCGCGAGTCGAAGGCGCGGATGCGGTGGCGAACATCGTGTCGCAGCTCGAAGGTTTCGAAGCGCCGGCCGCCGCGTGGGAAACCGAGATTCTTCCGGCGCGCGTCAATGAATACGATCCGGCATGGCTCGACGAGCTCAGTCGCGCCGGCCGGGTCGTTTGGACCCGCATCGCGCCGCTCAGCGTGAAGACTGGCGGCGCAAGCGGCGAACGCGTGCCGAGTCCCGTGCGCACCACGCCGATTGCGCTTGCGTCACGCCGCAACCTCGCCATCTGGGCCGCGCTTGCGCCGGACGCTAACGGCGTGGCTCTGACATCGAACGCGCAGCGGGTTGCAGAGTTCATCACAACGCACGGCGCGTCGTTTTTCGAGGAGATCGTCGAAGGCACGACGCTGTTGCGCACCCAAGTCGAGCAAGCGCTCGCCGAGCTTGTGGCGCAGGGGCTGATCAATGCCGATAGCTTCGGTGGCTTGCGAGCATTGCTGGTGCCGTCCGATCGCCGCCGCGCGTTCGACGGACAAAAGCGCCTACGCCGCACGGCGCTGTTCGGCATCGAAGACGCCGGCCGCTGGGCGCTGGCGCGAAAACGCCGCGCACCTGAAGGCGCCGACGTCGTCGAACACGTCGCACGCACGTTGCTGCGCCGTTACGGCGTAGTGTTCTGGCGGCTGATTGCACGTGAGGCCGAGTGGCTGCCGCCATGGCGCGATCTGCTGCGCTGCTATCGACGGCTCGAAGCACGCGGCGAAATTCGCGGTGGACGTTTTGTCGCTGGACACTCGGGTGAACAGTTCGCGGCGCCCGAAGCGATCGGACTGCTGCGCGATATGCGGCGGCGCGAGGCATCCGGTGCGTTGGTCAGCCTGAGCGGTGCCGATCCATTGAACCTGGTCGGCATTCTGAGCCCGGGTTCGCGCTTGCCTGCGTTGACCGGCAACCGCGTGCTCTATCGCGACGGCGTGGCCATCGCGCTGCTGATCGCCGGTGAGCCGCGCTTTCTTGAACAACTCGAACCCGAGGCGGAGTGGGCGGCGCGCAATGCACTGCTGCGCCGCCAGGTACCGGCAACGCTCAAATTTCTCGCTTAGCGCCAGCCGCCATTGCAGCATCGTCGCGTTCAAGTGAAGCGCGATCCCACTGGGCCAGGGTCGCCGCTGCTGCGTACGTGGTCTGCAAAAAGTCGAGCAGCGTAGCGTCGGGCGACGTCGACGTGCGAACGGCGTCGTAAGGCAGAACAAACTCGTGCAGGTCGTCGCTGTAAAACGCTGCGTCAGGCGCTACGCGCGCTTGTGTAAAGCCCGCAGGCTCCGATACGCGTACGAATAAAACGCCGGATACGCGATCGCCCCGCCGCCGGGCCAGAATCCGCAGCTGCTGACTTCGTGCGAATACGATTCTCGCGCCACCCAGTCGGGCAGATTCGGAACACCGCCGGGGTGTAGCGGCGCGCGCCGCCCCGAGAAACGCGTGACCGCCAGATCGGGCGCGCCCCAGAAAAAATGCACCGGACTGACCTTGCCTATGAATCGAGCGCGAAATGTCTTGAAGACGCGATCGGCTTGCGTCAGAGCACGCCAGAATCGGTGGGCGTACTCGGCGTCGTAGGCGCGATGCACTTCATCCTGGTCGAAGCGGATCGGAGCCTCGACTTCATTCGGTCGTAGATGAATGCGCAGCTTCACGTCGAGTTTTTCCATCTCGTTCATCAGCCGCGAATAAAACGCTGCGACCGTTTGCGGCTCGAGCGCAAATCCACCGCCGCGACCATCGCTCGTCTCGATCGACAACCGATGATCGATGAAATCGAACTCGATCTGAAATGTGTGCGTACCGGTGTGGATCGGAGATGTCGTCAAACCTCTTGCGGTCACGTACAGCGCGACGTCCCACGAATGATTGACCCAGGGACTCGCCACCAGCCGCACCTTGCCGACGATCTGCAGCCACAAGCAAAGTCTGATAGGTGCCGGCCCATGCGGCAAGCGGCAACTCGGGCCACGCGATTTGTTCGTCGATCATTGGAAGAAAATCCGATAGCGCAATCCTGGCTTGCCGCCGTGTTGCAAGGACTTGCTGAACTCCTCGACGAGGACACCACCGTTGGCTTCGATGCCGCGGTGCCCATCGGGCACGATCAGCGGGCTCGAATCCGAAAGCGTGAAATTTTCGCACGCACTTCCGCGCTGGACATCGGAGTGCCGATCGCGGCCATCGTTGCCCGCAATCGGTTGCAAACGAGCCTGAATCTAGGCATCGGATCGGCAGTCGCGTGTATCGATCTGACGATTCCCACCTCGCGTAATTTCCGTAACCCGGAGCAGCTCCGGCAAGCGGTTCACGCGCGGCACATTGTCACGCTGCATCAACTGCAGATGGCCGAACGAAAACGGCGTCACATGCAGCAGATCGCAGACGTGACTGCCGATGCGTGCGAGCCAATGCGGAATCGCAAGCGTCAGAGCCGGCCGAACGCCCACGCCGCGCTGCTCGACCCGTAGGCGCGCGAGGTATTCGCGAATCGTCATCTGAGCTGAGCCGCCGAGCTCGATCTCGCGCGACGGTGGATGGTCCACCTCGCACAGCACCGCCAGTGCGACGCCGAGATCATCGACATCGAGGGGAGCGACCCGTCCGCGCGCACTGGCGGGAACAAAATGAACCGGCCAGCGCGCAACCCTACGAAACCAGCGCGCGCCGTAACCGTCGGCGCCGTCGAGCAAGGACGGCCGCACGATCACGCAATCGAAAGCTCTCGCGCGCAGCGCCGTTTCCCCGCGCCGCTTCGACGTCAGAAAACCACTCGTTACGCGCTCATCGAGCCCGAGCGCCGACACATGCACGAGGCGCCGAACGCCGGCGAGCGCACATGCATCCGCGAGAGCCGCCGGCGCGAGGTGATGAACCCTATCGTACGTTTCAGCGCCGCGCTGGCGCAGGATGCCGACGCAATTCAACACGACATCGAAGGCCGCTACCCGTGGCCGCCACAGATCGGCGGTCAACAGCTGCTCGAGGCGTACGGTGCGGCGTTCGCAAGCATGCGCCTGCAACGGGAGACGGCGCGCAGCACGTTCGGGATGGCGGCTTCCGACAACGACTTCGTGCCCGCGCGCGAGCAGTGCGGCGACCGCGTGGCGCCCGATGAAACCCGCGCCGCCCAGCACCAGCACCCGCATCGCTATTCTCCGAGCAGGTGCAGCACGACTTCACGTCGATGCGCACGGGTCCGATGCTCGACAAGATAGATGCCTTGCCACGTTCCGAGCGCCGGTTCGCCGTCGATGACCGGAATCGATAGATGAGTTTGAGTCAGCGCAGCACGAACGTGCGCCGGCATGTCATCGGCGCCTTCGGCGCGGTGCTCGAACAACGCATCGCCATCGGGCACCAGGCGCGCAAAAAACCGCTCCAGATCGCGCACGACTTCGGGGTCGGCATTTTCCTGAATCAGAAGGCTCGCTGACGTGTGGCGGATGAAAACAGTCAGCAGGCCCTCGTCGATTTTGCAGCCGCGCACCCAAGTTTGGGTGTCGTGAGTGATCTCGACGAAACCGCGTCCGGGCGTTTGTACTTGCAAACTGGTATGAGCCTGACGCATGCGCAGTGAGCGATGTTGTGTTAGCAATCTACACGGCGAGCGGTGCCGTACGATGCGCCGCACGTCAAACCACGTCGCGGCCCTCACATGAAGCCCAATTTTCTCGTAATTCTGATCGACGATCTGCGCTACGACGAGTTCGGCGCCGGCGGTCATCCGTACCTGCAAACGCCGCACATCGATCGGCTCGCGCGAGAAGGAGCGATCTTCGACCGCGCCTTTCACACGACGCCGATCTGCTCGCCGAATCGCGCCTCGATCGTCAGTGGGCAGTACGCCAGCCGGCACGGCATCATCGACAACGTCGCGCGCGATGCGATGAGTCATCGGTTGCCGAACTACCACCTCGAGCTGCAGCGGCTCGGTTACGAGACCGCGCACATCGGCAAGTGGCACATGGGCAATGACGGCATGCCGCGGCCCGGTTACGACACTTGGGTCAGCTACGACGGGCACGGAAAACTGAACGACCCCCGGTTGAATCACGACGGCAAGTACGTGCAGCACAACGGCTACATCACCGACATCATGAACGGGTTGGCGGTCGACTTTCTGAAGCGCAAGCGCAAGAAACCGTTCTCGCTTTTCTTTGCGCACAAGGCGGTGCACCCAGACGCGGAGCAGGCAGCCGACGGCACATTGCGCATCTCGGCGCAGGGGGGCTATGTCGTCGCCGAGCGGCACAAGGATCTGTATCGCGACGCCGTGTTCCCGCGCACACCGAACATGTTGCCGCCCGCCGAGGTGATCAAGAGCAAGCCGGCGTGGGCAGACAGCTTCGCGCTGAAGTCGGGCGCCGCATCGCAGGCGATTTTGGCAGCGCTGCAGTCGGGAGAACAGGAAGAGATTCGCTTGCGTGCCCGGATGATGGCGGCAGTGGATGAAGGCGTCGGCTCGATCATCGATGTGCTGGAAATGAACGGCGAGCTCGACAACACGTTCATCGTTTTCTTCAGCGACAACGGCTTCTTTTTCGGCGAGCACGCTCTGGGGCCAGAGCGGCGCTTTGCCTACGAAGAGGGTATTCGCTCGCCGTTTGTCATTCGCTACCCCCGCAAGGTGAAAGCCGGTTCACGGCGACGCGAACTCGTCATCTGCCAGGACCTGGCGCCGACGCTGATCGAATTGGCGGGCGGCAAACCGGGCACGCAGATCCAGGGGCGATCGTTGCTGCCGTTGTTTGCCGTTCGGCGCGCGGCCTGGCGCAAGTCGATCCTGATCGAGTACTGGGCCGAGCAGGCGATGCCTTGGCTGGTCGGCATGACGTACAAGGCAGTGCGCACTGACCGCCACAAATACATTCACTGGGTCAACCGCGGCCGCGCCGGCGAGTTGGATGAACTCTACGATCTCGAGCTCGATCCGTTCGAGCTCAACAATCTGAATCGCAGCCGCAAGCTCGCACCCATACGCGACAAGTTGCGGCGCGAATTAAAACGGCTTGTTGCCGAAGCCGTCGGGTTGTAGCGCTCGACTCCCTATCCCAATTCTCAAAACCAAGCCGTGACCACCATCGCATCTGCGATAGTGCGTTTGAATCAAACGTGTTGAGCATTCTCGCCATCGTTACAGGCGCCGTAGCCCTTGTTACGACGTTGTTGCCGCTTTTACGCTCGAAAGTTTGGTGGGTCAGGATTTGGGACTTTCCTCGCCTGCAGCTGTGCGTCTTGTCGCTTGGCGCGCTGGTGGCGTGGATCCTTAGTGCGCATTTTCTTGCGTGGCCACAGAATCTATTCACGTTCGCGTTGGCGGCAGTGGCGGTGTTTCAAGGCGCGCTCGTGTGGCGCTACACGCCACTGGCCCCCCGCGAAGTGCAGCAAAGTCGGTCAACCGATCCTTTGGTTCGGCTTTCGCTCGTGGTTGCAAACGTATTGCAGACCAATCGTCAGTCGGATCTACTGCTGTCGGAAATCCGCGCAGCGGATCCGGACGTCGTGCTTTTCTGCGAGGTCGACGCGTGGTGGGAATCAAGATTGGACGCATTGGCTACGTCCCATCCCCATGTCGTGCGGCATCCGTTGTCTAACACGTATGGATTGCTGCTTCGCTCGAGGCTTGAGTTGCGCGACGCAGTGGTCGACTTTCTGGTTAAGCCTGACAATCCTTCGATACAGGCCCAAATTGTTCTGCGGAACGGTGCGCGCGTGTGGATGAACTGCGTGCATCCGACCCCGCCCGTGCCAGGCGAGAGCAATGAATCGAGCGAACGCGATTCGGCTTTGCTGCAGATAGGCCGGCGGGTGTCGGACGCGACGGGCCCGGTCGTGGTCTGCGGTGATCTGAATGACGTCGCATGGTCGCGTTCGACTCGGCTATTCCAAAAGGTTAGCGGCCTGCTCGAGCCGCGCAAGGGCCGCGGCTTCGTGAGCACTTTCCACGCGCGTTACCCAGGCTTTCGCGTTCCTATCGATCACGTCTTTCACTCGAACCACTTCCGCCTTGTGCGGATGCGCCGACTCAAGTATGTCGGATCCGACCACTTTCCGGTTCATATTGTGTTGAGCTACGAACCCCAGGCCGCAGCAGAGCAGGAACCTCCTAACCCGAGCCCAAGCGATAGCGCGGAAGCGAACGAAACGCTGGCGCGAAGCGCCCCGGGCGCCAAGACGTAATTGCGCGCAACAGCCGTATGCGTCGTCGTCATGCCGGTCCAACGGTAGCTACGCAACTGCTTCCATTATGAAAGTGCAACGCTCATCGACCCTCATTGCAGGGACTTCCACCAGCTCGTATCCGCATTGAAGATACCAATCCATCAAAACTTCGTGGACTCGTACTGCATCCTGATAGGTCTGGTCGCGCTCGGCATCTGTTGCATAGATTTCTTTCCATGGCGGAAACGCGAACACCTTATGGAAATAGCGGTAGTCAGATAGATACCGCTTTGCTAGCTCGGGTGACAGCGCGCCAACTTGATTGCCCATGCACAACGCATCCAAGATCCCTCGATCGAAGAACACAAGTCCATCTGCGGCAGCCGTGCGGCGATAATGGTCAAGGTCCAAGGACAATATCTCGCTCGCAAATTCCACAGGTGGCGGGCGCGCGCTCAGGTTGCGTTCCTTTCGGGCGCGAATGATGGCCCGAGCCGACTCTGGAATGCACTCATAACCGCGACTCGCCAAGGCATTCAGCACCGCCGTCTTGCCAGCGCCTGGAGCTCCAGTGAGCACGATTCTCCGGATCATCTGCGCGAAACTAGCACCGGCACCAGATCACTCAGACAGCATCGCGCTCCGTTAAGTGCTGCGTATCTGGTTTTAGTGCGCACGTCGCCAGGTAGGTCGGGAAATAGCGCGCCGGAGCGAAGTCCGTATGGCGATCTTCGTACATATGAAGCAGCACGAACCCGGCCTCCAACTGGCCACCTATCTGCTCAGTCAGCGTGCGGCTGAATTCCAGCGGCTGCCCCTCGGCCTGTAGACGTGCGAGACGAGTGGGCGAAAGATCGCGTGGGTCCTCATAGGGAATCGGGTGGCGCACGACCAGCTCGCCGTGGTCGACCTCATCGATATCGAA
>JACCSD010000084.1 GCA_013813185.1 Burkholderiaceae bacterium | reverse complement strand
CGGCGTCGGGCGATCTGCTGGGCGAATTGGCCGAGCCGATCGGGATGTCGGACTACGAAGTGATCCGGATCGCGCACGAAATCGGCCTGCGCGGGCTGACCGGCATGTCGTTCATCTGCATTCCACCAGGGTCGGCTGTGATCTACCGCGTGATTGTCTACGTGATCACGTATCTGATGGCGGGGCTCGCGATGCGGAAGCAGGAGCCGCGCAAGTCAGGCTAACGGCACGAACGACACATGCGCATCGAAGATGCGTTCGGCCGTCTGAAGCGTCACCGCCACTGACCGGCAGCGGCGACTACGCTGCGCTGCGTCGCCGCTCAAAAAACGCAGAGCAAAATGCACTCGGAGAACTTGAGCAAACAGTAATCCTGTAACCGATCTCCCCCGACGCTTCTGTCACCTATCCCCCCGGCCGGTCACAGGGCTAACCGCCGCTTCCGGCAATAGCAGACGTAACGTTCATGTTTGCCCGATCGGCGCTTGTAAGCGGACATTTACGTCACACTGAGATGAACGAAGCGCCCGCCGCTGCATGCTCGACAAGAGGGCTCGGTACACCTTCGCAGATGGAGTAGCCCTGATAGTCGATGCTCGGGTACAACTTGCCAGAGCCCAGGTGCTGCGGCTCTCGGGCTCTCGGCCACACGCAGAAGCTACTGGCATGAGGAGAATTTAGTCGTGACCGAGGAGAAAGCTGCCGAAGCGCCCAAAACGTACACCGTAGTCGTTCTCTGCGCTGAATCGCTGCTTCGCATCCCTGCCGAACGTGGAATTCGAATTGCACCCATGCAATCCCCCTACGGCGACTACGAGCTGATGTTCCTGCAACGGTCAGAGCAGCTGCCGCACATTCGCACTGCAATTCCGCGGCAGCCCTGGATTCAGGTAAAGGGGCCAGCGCCGTCGATGGAGATCGCGTTACAGATTGCCGTAGGAAGCGTGAACGACTACGTTCGACAACTTGCATTTGGAGCGAATGCGTGGCAAGGACTCATCGATGTTCATCTCGCGTACGAAAGCAGCGTTGGCTCGACTGAGCGCGAATTCTTTCAAAACTGGGTCGTCGATGAGCGCGGGCTACCACGCGTCGCAAGGGAAATCGACCCGGATCTTATGTACCGGCTGCTATTCGCAATTCAAAAGCTACCGTCCGGCGATCGGTCCCGCTTAGTCCGCGCCATTGTGCAATACACGGACGCACTCCAGCATTGGAGGCCCGGGAGCGAGATATATGCGCTTTCACACTTGTACATGGGCGTGGAAGCAGTTACTCCACTCGTGATAGCGCGCGAAATTGCCCGTCGTGGATTGAAGAAGCGCAAGCAACTCGAAGAGGTTCTGAATGGTCCTCCCCCGGACTCAATCGCACTCCGTTGCGCGACATACCTATATAGAAAGGCCGGAGGCTACATTCAGAGTCGTTTGGAACCATGGGCGCGCCGCGACGTGATATTTCGCGGTGACAAAGACACATTTAGAGCGGCGCAGCGAGCAAGCAACAATCTTGAGCACGGGTCGGCGGATCACGCCGAAATTCACGCACTTGCTGCGACGGCGATTGAGAAGACCGCAAACTATCTCCGGACGACGATGTTGGATCTGCTGCAGTTGGACGAAGCCGACCGAGAACAGCTTGTCAATGGTGCCTACCGTAAGCCACAACGTGCCGGTGGCTTTGGGCGACAGTTGCATGGTGTTATCGAGTCGCCGGACGTGCAACTTGCCGGTCAGGATCAGTTACACCCCCACGTGCGTTGGGAATTACATCTGCTCGACTACAGGCGCAACGAGGCTGGCGCAACTGAGATGCGGCTTGATCAGAAGATCGGTGCGGTGCTAGGACCACGCGCGCGGCTCACAGTAAAGCGAATTGTGTTCGCGGGGCCGACTTCCGCAAGTCATACGAACGTCGAGTTCGACGGCACGCGGGGCGATAAACCCAGAGAGGAACTTGTCACCGACGCCGGTGCGCAGTTGGCCGTAGACGACCCGCGAAGCGCGAAGTGGACGCAGTTGATTGGCTCTTACACTCTAAACACCAATTCTCTGCCTAATCTGGCGCGGTTCTGGATAGCAAAACTAGATCCGTCATTGGCAGAGGTCGCCCAGACGCTTACTCTAAGTGAATGTGTCCAGCGGGTTCTTAGCATTGTCGATTCCGATGAAAAGTTGTCAGACCGTCGGGATGAATCTAGGAATTTGTGGGAGGCGACGGTAAGCGCTGATGAGGTCAGATTGCTTTTGTCCGCTTCCTTCACGGGGGAAAGGGGACTCGTGGTGCCCAGGATGCTGCCTCAAGGTCAGGCCGCGGAGCTGACTGATTCGAAGCCGTTGCAGGAAATGGTCGATCGCACAGTGCAGCTCATCAAGAGACTAGCGACACTGCTCGATGAGTTACTGGAATTGAGGACTCACGCGTGATGGCGAAGTTTGAGGCCTGTGCCGGCCTTTATAGGTCTCGTTAAGTAGGGCGCTTAGCCAAGCCGCATCGCGCACCTTAGAGTAGTGACTTGTCTAACAGACGAATGTCCGGTTGCGGGACGCTGCAATCATTGGTTTTGCAACCCACTGAAGGCGGCTATGGGTCTATTCTGTTGAAAAACTCCCTCTTCGCGGCGTCGCGAAGAATTGCAAGCCCTTAGAGGCGCCGTTGTTTTCTGAACGTTACGGGGTACGAGGTTCGCACCCGAACGAAACAGCGGGCCGCCTAATGAGTCCTCGGGCGCTTGCAGTAGCGAAATGTCGAGCCCACCGCCTCTCAGCTAACAATCAAATGAGCCGTGTCTTCGAGTTTTTCAACAGAATAGGTCGAAAGCGGTCTTTAGTAGCGATCCCCGTCCAGTTACTGTTAGCTCAGCTGTACTCCGTCATCCGTCGCCGACAGGCGCGCATGCTTCTCAGCATCCTTCTGGCTTCGTGCGTGAGTTTTGCGTGAATCAGCTATGCAGCGTACTGCTAAGTCCTGCCAAAAGACGCAACGGGCGTCCTCGTACATCATTGATTTGACTGCATGCACTTCTTTACTCGCGGACTTTTAATCCGTTGGTCGGCAGTTCGAGCCTGCCACGACCTACCAACGCCTTGGTGAGCTTGACCAAAGAGCTTGGCCCCGAAGTGCTCGACAAAGCCGTTCGTTTCGGGTAGGCTCGCCGCCGCATTCGCTTCAAGTCCAGTATCCCCGACTCCTCTTACGTCATCGCTAGCTGTAGTTGCCTTGATGGTCTTGGCAGTTCCCCCGGTTACGTTGCTTGATCCGCTTGCATGCGTGGAGCGTCATGTCGGCGCGCGCGCGTTTTCTTAGGAACGTAATCAAAATGGCTAGTGGCAAAGTAAAGTGGTTCAACGAGTCCAAGGGTTTTGGCTTCATTACCCCGGACGGTGGCGGTGCCGATCTATTCGCGCATTACAGCGAGATCGTCGGTAGCGGCTTTAAAACATTGACTGAAAACCAGCAGGTCGAGTTCGTGGTCAAGCAGGGCCCCAAAGGCCCGCAGGCCTCGCAAATTCGACCGATGTAATTCGGAGTATCAAACCAAGCCGCGGGTTACCGCTGCTCTTTATCAAAACCGCGGCGTGCCGCGGTTTTTTTTCGCCTGCGCTAGTACCAGCCGTCGGGACACAACGAACGCCGCCATCCAAACGAAAAGTTCGGATCACGCACCGGTACCGATGTAAGGCTGCTGACGGAACCACTTGGTGGCAATCCATTTTTCTCCGCTCTTCACGGGGCTGCCGCCGTGCAGCGTGCGCACGTCGAGTGCGCCGGCGTCATCACAGTACGCGAAGTAAACCGCATGGCCCTTGTGCGGCAGGACGTTGAGTCCGACCTCCGGAAACACGGTCGATCCACCGCACGTTACGTCGTTCAAGTACATGATCAACGTTGCAATGCGCTGTCCGCCCTGCGCAAGCACCTCTTGATTGCCGGGATGCGCTGGGTCGAAGTAGTCGTAGTGAGGTTTGTACTCGCCGCCGGGTTCGTAGTGCAGCACCTGAATCGGCTCGCCTTGCTCGACGGGACATTCCACCAGTTCTGCGATTCGCCTCTCCAGCCGCTGCAACAGCTCATTCTCGCCGCGCCTGAAGTACGTTCCGGAACTGGTGCGATGCGGATGAATGTCATAAGCCCCCGTGCTCGCATTGACGACGCTGGAGCGCTCGAGCTTGTCGCGCGACAGGCTCACCAGCAAATCACATTCCTCGTCGGACAGCAGGTTGCCGAACAGCACGACACGCGGCGATTCAATCACAAACAGCATCTCGACAGCGCGATCGGGAGTTTCCAGGCTGTTCGGCATCTCGGCCAGCTCCGTACTCAGCGGACGCGCCTGCGGGCGCAACTCGCCGGGAGTAGCTCCAGGCTCAGCAAGTAGCGCTGCAGTTGCCGCAGCATTCGGCGATTTCGACGGCCTCTGCGCTGGCAGCTCGCTCCAGGCGCAATCGACAACTGTACTTGCGTAATTCGTCTCGTACTTGGCGTCCAGCAACGCTCGCAGCACTGCATCGCGCGAAAAGCTGCGCTCGTGCATCGTGCGTAACCACGCCTGCAACGCCGAAGGAAGCTGGTCGAATTTCACAGAGCCGAGTCTAGCGGCCGACCGCAGTATTCTTTGCACCTGACAGTTTGAGCGGGAGATTCACATGTTGCAGAAGGTGGGATTACCGTCATTGGCCGACGGTGCGTTGCTCAAGACCGATGCCTACATTGGCGGGGCCTGGGAGCCGGGGACATCGCGCTCGCGCTTCGCAGTGCTCAATCCGGCTGACGGCATCGAAATCGCCAAGGTGGCGAACTGCAAGGGAACGGAGACGCAACGTGCGATCGACGCCGCGCAGCACGCGCTGCCGGGCTGGCGTGCAAAGACGGCAAAGGAGCGGGCGGCCGCGATGCGGCGCTGGTTCGAGCTGATCATCGCGCACCAGGAGGACCTGGCGAAGCTGATGACCGCCGAGCAGGGTAAGCCGATGACCGAGAGCCGCGGCGAGATCGTCTACGGTGCGTCGTTCGTCGAATGGTTCGCCGAAGAAGCCAAGCGCGTCTACGGCGACACAATTCCGACAACCGCGGACGACAAGCGGCTATTGGTTTGGAAGGAGCCGGTCGGCGTGTGCGCGGCGATCACGCCGTGGAATTTTCCGATCGCGATGATCACGCGCAAAGTCGCCCCCGCGATTGCGGCGGGATGCACTGTGATCGTCAAGCCGGCAGAGCAGACGCCATTGTCGGCGCTTGCGTTGGCTGAATTGGCGCATCGCGCCGGCTTGCCGCCCGGCGTATTCAACGTCGTACCCGCCGATGAAGCGAACTCGATCGCAGTCGGCAAGGTGCTGTGCGAATCGGACGTTGTACGCAAGCTTTCATTTACCGGGTCCACCGCAGTCGGTCGGATCCTGATGCAGCAAAGCGCGCCGACCTTGAAGAAACTGTCGCTCGAGCTCGGAGGCAACGCGCCGTTTATCGTGTTCGACGATGCCGAGGTCGATGCCGCGGTTGAGGGGGCGGTCGCTTCGAAGTATCGGAATGCGGGTCAGACGTGCGTCTGCACCAATCGTTTTTACGCGCACGAAAAAATCTACGACGAGTTCGTGCAGAAACTTGCCGCGAAAGCAGCGCAGCTGAAGGTCGGCTCGGGCTTCGAGCCCGGTGTGCAGCAAGGTCCGCTGATCGATGCCAACGCGCTCAAAAAGGTTGAGCAACACGTGGCCGACGCGACCAAGCACGGCGCCAACGTGGTCACGGGCGGCAAACGACACGAACTCGGCGGCACGTTCTATCAGCCGACCGTGCTGGCCGACGTCACCGACAAGATGCTGCTGACGCGCGAAGAAACGTTCGGGCCGGTCGCGCCGGTGTTCCGGTTTTCGCAGGACGACGAGGCGATCGCCGCCGCCAATGCGAGCGAGTTTGGACTCGCGGCCTACTTTTACTCGCGCAACATCGCGCGCGTGTTTCGCGTCGCCGAAGCGCTCGAATACGGCATGGTCGCGGTCAACACCGGCTTGATGTCGAACGAAGTTTCGCCGTTCGGCGGCATCAAGCAGTCGGGATTCGGACGTGAGGGCTCGAAGTACGGCATCGAGGAGTACTTGGTCACCAAGTACGTCTGTGTCGGGGGACTCTAGCCGACGCTATTTTTCGTTCAGCAGCAGCTCTCGCGCACGATCGAGCTCATCGCGTTTCGTCTCGTCGATCGACGGATACTTCAGCTTCAGTTTTTCGAGCGCCTCGACGATCGCGCCGACCACGACCAGGCGCGTGAACCACTTGTTATCGGCCGGCACGACGAACCACGGCGCCCGCGGCGTTGCGGTCGCGCGAATCGCGGTCTCGTAGGCGGTCATGTATTCGTCCCAGTGGCCGCGCTCTTTGACGTCCGCTGCGGCAAATTTCCAGTTCTTCGACGGCTCGTCGAGCCGCTCCAGAAAACGCTTCTTCTGCTCCTTGCGCGAGACGTGCAGAAAAAATTTCAGCACGGACGTGCCGTTGCGCACCAGATAATCCTCGGTCGCCGCGATGTCGCGCAGCCGCTGATCAAAAACGTTCTTGCCGACGCATTCCGGCGGCAGTTTTTGCGCACGGAGGATTTCCTGGTGCACGCGAACGACCAGCACCTCCTCGTAGTACGACCGATTGAAAATCCCTATGCGGCCGCGCTCGGGAAGGTGCCGATAACAGCGCCACATCCAGTCGTGATCGAGCTCTTCCGGTGACGGCTGCTTGAATGAAACAACGTGCACACCCTGCGGATTCACGCCGGTCATCACGTGCTTGATCGTGCTGTCCTTGCCGGCCGCGTCCATTGCCTGAAAGATCAGCAGCAGCGAGCGCCGATCCTGCGCGTACAGCTTGTCCTGCTCGGCCGCCAGCCATTGAACGCCGGTGGACAGCCGCTGTGCCGCCTCTTGCTTGTCGGCCTTCAGGCCGCGCGTGTCCGCCGGATCGATTTTCTTCAAGCGAAACTTCGGGCCGGCGGAGACTCGATACGGCTCAATCCAGTCGGCTACTTCTTTTAACTTTTCCCGATTAGTAGCCATGGCGTCCTCGCGCATCTTTTCGGCCTGCTCGCGGGTAGCATAGCCAAATAGCCGCCAAGAGCCATTCAAGAGGAGCACATGACCTACACAACGGAGAACCTCAGGACCGTGGCCCTACTGGGCCACGGCGGTGCCGGCAAGACGACGCTGGCCGAAGCGTTGCTCGCCAAAGCCGGCGCGATTCAAGCCGTTGGCAGCATCGAAAGGGGCACGACTGTCAGTGACTTCGATCCGCTCGAAAAAAGTTTTCAGCACTCATTGCGGACCTCAGCATTGCATCTTGATCTGCCCAACGTGCGCGTGCACCTGCTCGACACACCGGGCTTCCCCGACTTCATAGGGCAGGCGATCGGCGCGCTCGACGCGGTGGAAACCGCGGCGATCGTCGTCAATGCGGCGAC
>JACCSD010000079.1 GCA_013813185.1 Burkholderiaceae bacterium | reverse complement strand
TAAATAAACTGGAGAAGCCGTTTTTCATGTCGGCAATCGCCACCGATTGATCGGTCAAGCTGCCGCTATAGTCCATCACTGCGGCAATCGCGATGGGTTTGTAGACCACGTCGACGGAAGAGAAGGATTTAATAAACAAGCCGACATTTTCTTCAGTTACCGAGAAGTTGGACGACTGCATCCCTGGCACGGGATAGCCGCCCTGATCCGTCACAGAAACGTAGGCAGTAGCTTCGTTGGTGGGGCATGCGGTTTCAAGCTGATTTATCCGGACGGACAAAGCCGCCACTGGCTCAGAAGTACCGGCGATTGATAGCCCAATGAGCGGGGAACTGCGATCGTCTGAGCTCATCTGCAGGTTTGCAGCAAAGGATCCCGTACCCGCAGGCTGGAACCTGACCTGAAACGTGCATGAATCCGCGACCGCTACGGTTGGAGATCCTGAGCCGCAGGGTTTTGATCCACCGTTGAGACCTAAAGTAAAACTCGAGTCGGACGGCACGCCAAAGGAAATCGTTGAGACACGCAACGCTGCGGTGCCATTGTTCTTGATCGTTACCTCCAAGGGGGCAGGACTATTGCTTGCGGTTACCTTGCCGAAATCATATGTAGCCGGTAATACCTGTATAGCCGGGCGGGCGACCGGTGGCGCGGGGGTTGAACCCCCTGAATCTCCGTCGCCCCCTCCACCGCATCCAGTTACCGCGATCACCATGAATAGCATCGCAACAGCAAGTGAATACTTTTTCATGATGGCTTCCCTTTGGTGAAGTCTTAAATTTGCTGTGAATGCTTACTTCAGTTTGAACGTTTAGACGGCCTCGGACTGATCAACTCGACAGGAGCACCCGAGGCAAGAGATGTTCCCCCGTTTTTCATCCAGCAATCGCTCGAACTCCGGAGGTTCTATGCAGAACTTCACGCAAAAGTGGGAATAGATGTCAGCTCGCGGCAAGACCGGCTAAGCGCACCTTCTCCAGATTGCACCGCAATGGACCTTAGGGCGGATGTCACCTTCAGGTCTTCGTCGAACGGGACCGCATCAGGCCCGCCAAATAGCCGGCAGCGCGCGCGGGCTGCAGCAGCAGGCCGTATCCGAAGACGTAGACGATGAAGCCGCCGACGTTGCGCCGGATCTTCAGCCCGTGCGTGTGGAACATCGAGCGCATCACGAAGAAGATTGCGACATTCAGCAGCAGCGCGGCGGGCAGCAGTGTCAGCGCCATCGGCCCGATCAGCAGATGGCTGCTGTACGCCACCGACAGAATGACGCCCGGAACGAAGCCGAGCGTGAACGCGAGGTCGGTCCACGGAAACAGCAGGTGCCAGACGACGAACAGCATGGACTTCTTCCGCTTCACCAGCTCGGCCGGCAGCTCACGTACCGCGCGCAGCGTCGTACGGGCGTGGCGCATGCGCTGCTGGACAAATGTCTTCACGTCCGCAGGCACGATGACGAAGCAGCAGGCATCTTCGGCGAAGCCGATGCGCCAGCCCCGCTGCAGCATGTCCCACGTCAGCAGCACGTCTTCGGCAACGTCGGAGCGCCAACCGCCGACTTCATTCAATGCCGCGCGGTCGTAGATCGTGAATGCGGCTTCGGCGACCACCGTTCCCTGGTACTGCGACTGCATGCGCTTCATCGACGCCAGACCGTGGAAGTAATCCCACTCCTGCACGCGAGTCAGCCAGTTCTCGCGCGAGTTGCGGACCAGTACGCAGCCGGAGATCGCTCGCACGTCGGGTTCGGCGGCGACGTAGCGCTCCACCATGCTCCACAGCGCATCGCCGAACAGGATGGCATCGGCGTCGAGAGTGACGATCAGGTCGTGCTGCGCCGACTCGAGCGCACGGTTAAGCGCTGCCGCCTTGCCGCGGCCCTTGGTCTGGCGCAGCACCTTGATCCACCGGTAACCCATGCCGCGAACGATGAACGCCGTGCGATCGGTCGACGCGTCGTCGATCAGGATGACCTCGAACGGTCCCGGGTACTCCTGGCGGCGAATGCTTTCAATAGTCTCGGCAATCGACTGCGCCGAGTCGCGCACGTACATCAGCACCGATAGCGCGGGGTATTTCGCGAGCGCGCGGCGCGGCGGGCGCCGGTCCATCAGCAGGCTGGCGACGACGAACATGTTCATCGC
>JACCSD010000072.1 GCA_013813185.1 Burkholderiaceae bacterium | reverse complement strand
TCGTCGATCGCCGCTGCGAGGTAGGGATTGCCGCAGGCGGCAAACAACGCGTCATGGAACTCGAAGTTTGCGCGGAACACGGCCTTGGCGTCGCCGGCCTCGACCGCCGCGTCGTGCCTGCGTTGTGCCGCGACGATGGCTTTCAACTCCGCTTTGCCGAGCGGCAATGGAATCTGCGCTGCGGCGGCGCGCTCCAGGATTGAGCGCACCGCGTAAATCTGAGAGACATCTTCGAGCGTCAACTGCCGCACCGACGCGCCGCGATTGCGCTTGCGCTCGACGAGGCCAAAGCGCTCGAGCTCCATGAACGCCTGGCGCAGGACGTGCCGCTTCGTGTGCAATCGATCGGCCAAATCCTCTTCCACCAGACGCGCGCCCGGTGGCAGGCGTCCGAGCACGATGTCCTCCTGCAACACGGAGACGACCTGTTGCAGGGGATCGAGCGTGACGAGCTCGGCAGTTTTCATGCGACTTGCAGAGGACGCGCGGTCGCATACGCATCCTCGACCAAGGCAAGCGTTTGCAGGTTCTCATCCACGTCGGTCTCGAACGCAGCTCCGGTTGCCAGTGCGGTGGCGAAGTGCGCGATGGCCGCGGCGTAGCTGTCGCCATAGCCAGCGACGAGGTCGAATTCGACCGTCTCTTCGCGCGCGCCCCGCAGCTGCAGCGTGTTGTTCTCGAATAGCGCCGTGCCCTTCGTGCCGACGAGCTCAAGGCGATCCGAAGGGGTCGGCGGCGCGCCCGGCGTCGCCAGGTTGCCGTCGAGCAGCGCCCACCGCTTTTGTCCTTCGAGCAGGATGACGGCGTGATCTTCACCTTTCACTGCTGCGCAAAGCCGGCCGGTTCTGACTGCCGCGACACGCATTGGGCCAAGCAGCCAGCGCAACACGTCGAGGTGATGAATCAACACCTCGCCGATCAACAGCCGCTCGAGTTGTGCAAAAAATGGCTGGCGTACCAGTTGCGGCAGCACGCCCGCCTGATCTTCGAGCAACCCCGACGAGTGCACTTGCATGATGCTTGACACCGGCTCGCCGAGGTCACCGGCATCCAGCCAGCTCCGCAGGCGGCGGTACTGTGCACGAAAGCGCCAGTTCTCGTGCACCATCAGACGCACTTTGCCGTGAATCGCGCGCGACAAATCCCTGGCCTCCGCAAGGCTCGGCGCCAGCGGCTTCTGACAGAGGATGTGAACGCCGCGATCGGCGGCAAGCAGGCACAACGGAACGTGCATGTGCATCGGCGCGACGACGTCGAGCGCATCAGGCTTCACCTCGGCGAGCATTGCAGCGGCGTGGTGAAATACTGCGCTCACGCCGAACTCGCGCGCGCGTTCGGCGGCCTTCTCCTGGCGCGGATCGCAGATGGCGACGACTTCGGCATTGGCTACGCGCTTCCATCCCGCCAGGTGCAGTCCACTCGCGAAGCCCGCTCCCGCCATCGCAACGCGCAGCTTCGGCTTCATTGGGAACAAAGCCTTGGGTGTGACTGGTAGTCGATCATCGGCACCTAAAAGACGCGGTTCTGCAACGGCTCGCCGCGATAGAAGCGCTGCACATTGGAAAACAATGCGCGCATTTTTGTCTGCAGCGCGTCGCGCGTCCCGGCCGAGATGTGCGGTGTCAGCACCACATTCTTCAACCGCGTCAGCAGATGCCCAGCCGGTAGCGGTTCGGTCTCGAAAACATCGAGTGCCGCGGCCGCCAGGTGGCCGGATTCGAGTGCGGCGACCAGCGCTGGTTCGTCGACCAGCCCGCCGCGCGCCGTGTTGACCAGATACGCGCCACGCTTCATTCGCGCGATCTCGTCGGCGCCGATCAGGTGACGTGTCTCCGCGGTCAGTGGCAGATGCAGCGTGACCACATCGGCCTCCTGCAGCACCTGATCGAATGACCGGCGCTGCAGCCCGACCGCAGTAGGCACGATCGGGTCGAAAAAAATACCTCGTGTGCCAAAAGCGCCCAAGCGCTCCGCGACCGCCCGCGCGATACGGCCCATCCCGATATAGCCGACCGTCAGTCCGTTCAGCTCGCGCGATATCGGTCTGAGCGCGTTGACATGAAAGCGACCCTGGCGCAGCTCGCTGTCCGCAAACGGCAGCAGCTTCAACGCCGCCAGGATCATCAGCACGGTGTGCTCCGCCACGCCGACCGTGGTGCCTTCCGGGGTCAGCGCCAGCGGAATGCCGCGCGACTTCAGCTCTTCATGATCGGTCGTGTCCTGCCAGCCGACGCCTTGATGATGAACAAGCTTGAGTTGTATCGCGGCATCGATCACAGACTTGCGCAACGGCGTGGCGGCAACGATGACGACCTCACACTCGGCGATTCTCTGGCGCCGCTCGTCGTCGCTGTTCTGTTCGAGCGTCACCAACTCCAACTCTGCGGGCAACGCCGCGCGGATGATCGAATACACCTCCGGCGTTGCGTGCGACAAATACAGGACTCTTTTCATCAATCAAGGTACTGCACGCCCTTCTCGGAAAGCAATTCTTCGAAACCGGGCGGAAGCGTTGCGCCTTTGGCTACCAGCGCTTCCATCTTGTCTTCCTTGGCCTTCACATCGGCAAGCGCACCGAGCACGCTTTCGAGCGCTTCGCGCGCGACGACCACGACACCGTCTTTGTCACCGATCACGACATCGCCTGAGTTGACCATCACACCGCCGACGTAGATCGGCAGTCCGATCTTCCCTGGGCCATCCTTATGCGGCGAGTTCGGCGACAAGCCGCGCGCAAAGACCGGAATGCCTACTGCGTTCAGCCCGTCGATGTCGCGCACCAGCCCATCGGTGACCAGCGCGCACACGCCCTGGTTTTTCGCCATGCCCAGCAGCACGTCACCCGCGACGCTGGCTTCTTCGTAGCTGTCGGTCGAAATCAGCATCACATCGCCCGGCTTTGCGTACCGAATAGCCGCGTAGGGAGCGAGGTTGTCGCGCGGCCGGCTTTGAACGGTCAACGCGACGCCGCAAAAACGCATTGCGCTGGTCAGCGGGCGCACGCGGTAGTCGAGCGCTCCGCGCCGTCCGTTGGCATCGACGACCCAGCCGGTGGGTGATTGGCGCAATTGGTTCACGAGAGCGTCCGCTGGCCGAACGAAGTTGCGGCGAACCATGAGTGCAGGGGGGTTGGGCATAACGGTGTTATTCCTTCTTACGCAATACGTTGAGTCGTGATCGGATCGAACAGGTGCGCGGAGGTCATGTCGAAGGTGATCGGCGCGCGATCACCCACCTTGGCTGCGACGCTGCGCGGGCCGCGCACCAGCACGTCGTGCGGTATCTCCGGCAATCGGAATCTGACGATTGTTTCCGCGCCCAGGGGCTCGACGGCGAGAACTTCGCCGTAGGTATGCGGTGCAGTGCCGTCGATGCGAATGTCCTCCGGTCGAATACCGAAGATAACCTGCTCGGCGTTGGCATTGCGCGGCACGGGCAGATGGGCTTGACCGACTACCAGGTGCGTGCCGTTGAATCGGCCAGGCAACAAGTTGGTGGGCGGGCTCCCGAGAAACGATGCGACGAACATGTCGGCCGGCTCGCGATACACATCGAGCGGGCTGCCTAGCTGGACCACCTTGCCCCCGTTCATGATGCAGATGCGATCGCCCATCGTCATCGCCTCCACCTGATCATGTGTCACGTAGATCATCGTGGCGCCCAAGCGGTGATGCAGCTTGATCAGCTCGCCGCGCATCCCGACTCGCAACGCAGCGTCCAGGTTGGAAAGCGGCTCGTCGAACAGAAAAACCTTCGGGTCGCGCACGATGGCGCGGCCGAGCGCTACGCGCTGGCGCTGTCCGCCCGACAAGGCGTGTGGTTTTCGTTTCAGGAGCTCGGCGAGGCCGAGAGTTTCGGCCACGGCTCGCACGCGCTTATCGATCTCGCTGGTCGACACGCCGCGGCGACGCAGGCCGAACGCGAGATTGTCCAGCACCGACATATGCGGGTACAGCGCGTAGCTCTGGAACACCATCGCGATGTCGCGATCCTTCGCCGGGACTTCATTCACGCGCTTGCCGTCAATCGACAAACTGCCGGCGCTGATCGATTCGAGTCCGGCGACCATGCGCAACGTGGTCGACTTGCCGCAGCCGGAGGGCCCGAGCAGGACCATGAACTCGCCGTGGTCAACGTCGAGATTGACGGCGTCCACCGCGAGAAGATCGGAGCCGGGATAGCGCTTGGTCAAATCTTTCAGCGACACAGTGGCCATGTTATGTAGCGACCGCCATTACTTCACCGCTCCCGCGGTCATGCCCTGGATCAGTTTCTCGGAGAAGAACAGGTAGATCAGCACGACCGGAATGATCGCGATCATCAGTCCGGTCGCGATCATTCCGACGTCTTCCAGCTGATCGCCCATGAAGCGCTGGATTCCCAGCGGCAGCGTGCGCTTCGCTTCGTCGGTGATCAGCACCACCGCATACAGAAACTCGTTCCACAGCAGGATCGTGTTCAGGATCACGGTGGTGGAGATCGCCGGCAGTGCGATCGGAAAGCTCACCTTCCAGAAGATGTGCCACTCGGGATAGCCGTCGATGCGCGCGGCGTCGAACAGATCGGCCGGTATGCGCGCAAAGAAGCTTTCGAGGATGTAAACCGTCAACGGCAATTGCACCGCGATGTAAACCAGCGTCAGGCCGATCAAGCTGTTGTAGAGCCCGTAGTCGACCAGGATCTGGAACAACGCGATGATGGTGATCTGCGGCGGAAAAATAATCGCCGAGAAGATGACGAAGTACAAAAGCCGGTTGATCCGGAAGCGGTAACGAGCAAAACAGTGCGCAGCCATCGCGCCGACGAGCGTCAGCACGAACACTGCCGAGATCACGACCAGCGCGCTGTTCTCGAAGTACACGCTGTAATTCGAGTTGAACCACGCCTGCGGAAACTTATCCCAGTGCAGTTTCTCGGGCCACGCGTAGTGATCGAGCGAGATCTCGCTGGTCGTGCGCAGCGACAGCGTCGCGACCCACAGGAACGGGCCGGCGGCAAAGGCCGTGTAGAGCACGACGATGACGAACAGGAACGCTCGGGAGATCATCAGAGACTGGGCCGCGGCGCGCAAGCGGCGAGCAGAGCTGCGCTGCCTGGGCGTCGGTCCCTTCGGGACTGCTCTGCGGTACTCGCGCCAGCGGCGGGCCTGTGAACTCGTTCGCTGCGCTCTCTCAAACAACAGGCCCTTAAAGACCCGCCGGCGCTCCGCTCCTCGACGACGCCCCAAAGGC
>JACCSD010000031.1 GCA_013813185.1 Burkholderiaceae bacterium | reverse complement strand
TGCCGCCGAGTGCCGGCGCATCACGCTTGTGGCAGGTGGCCAGCAGCAGCAGCGCATACGCGCGCATGAACGGCGCGGTCATCGTCACCTTGGCACGATCGGCCAGCACGAAGTTCGTGTCGACCTTGAACTTTTTGATGCACGAAAAGATGTAGTCCCAGCGCCCCGCGTTCAACCCCGACGAATGCGCGCGCAGCTCGTGCAGGATCTCGTCCATCTCGAACGCGGCCAGAATCGTCTCGATCAGCACGGTGGCTTTGATCGTGCCTTGTGGGATGCCAAGCTCGTTCTGCGCGGCGACGAAGACGTCGTTCCACAGCCGCGCTTCGAGGTGCGACTCGATCTTCGGCAAGTAAAAATAGGGGCCGCTGCCGCGCGCGATCAATTCCTTCGCGTTGTGAAACATGAACAGCGCAAAGTCGAATAGGCTGCCCGACACGCGCTGGCCGTCGACCAACATGTGTTTTTCATCGAGATGCCAGCCGCGCGGCCGCACGATCAGCACCGCTACTTCGTCGTTCAGCGCATACGTCTTGCCGCCCTGCTGCAACGAAATCTTGCGGCGAATCGCATCCATCAAGTTGATCTGGCCGGTGATCTGGTTGTCCCAGTTGGGCGAATGACTGTCCTCGAAGTCGGTCATGTACGCATCGGCGCCCGAGTTCAGCGCGTTGATGACCATCTTGCGTTCGACTGGGCCGGTGATCTCGACGCGACGCCGTTGCAGGTCGGCGGGTAATGGCGCAATCGTCCAAGCGCCTTCCCGGACGTGCTTCGTTTCCGCGAGGAAATCCGGACGCTCGCCCGCATCGAGTCGCTGCGCGCGCTCGACGCGTTTGGCCAGCAGCTCCTGCCGCCGTACTTCGAATTGTCGATGCAGCTTTGCGACAAGCGCGAGCGCTTCGGCCGACAGAATGCGGTCGAAGCCCGGTTGCATCGGAGCGTTAATCGAAACGCCCTCGCCTTTTGTCATATCGACAATTCCTTTCCTTGATGAATTTGCTGCAACACAAACTCGGCGGCGTCGGTCAGGCTGGTGCCAACGCCGCTCAACTTCACCCCGAGGCGCTCGAGCACGGCGTCGTTTCGATTGACCCAGAAGCTCGTGTAGCCATACCAGGCCGCGCCGCACGCATCCCAACAGTTGCTTGAAACAAACGTGATCTGATGCGGCTGCAGCTTCAAAGCGCGTGGCCCCAGTGCGTAGACCGAGGGAGACGTCTTGAACGCACGCACCTGATCGGCCGACAGCACGAGATCGATGTACCGGTGTAATCCGGAGGTGACGAGTGCGGTTTCGAGCATCTCGGAGTCGCCATTGGAGAGCACGCCAAGCTGCACACCGGCGCCGTGCAAGCGCGCCAGCGCCGGCGCGACGTCGACGAACGGCGCGAGACGCTTGTATTCATCGGCCAGCCGCGTCACATCGTCCGGCGCGGCTTCAAGCTTGAGCGCCTGCAGCGAGTATTCGAGCGCGTCGCGCGTGACCTCCGAAAAGCTGACATAGCGGCCGGACATCGTTCGCAAGCGCGAATACTCGATCTGCCTTTCGCGCCACAGCCGCGCCAGGCGTTCGCCGTTGCCCGCAAACAATTCCTCGGCGCGTCGCGTGACCGAGTAAACGTCGAGCAACGTTCCAAAAACGTCGAACAAGGCAGCCGCCATCGCTGCCAGTTTAATTGTTCTGCGCAGGTCTCCTCACGCCGCCTGCTTGTCCGCCTTCCGATCGAAGAATTGCTCGTCTTCGGTGGAACCGTGAAGTGCGGAAGTCGACGCTTCGCGCTCGATCGTCGTCGTCACCGCATCGAAGTACCCGGTCCCGACTTCGCGCTGGTGCTTGACCGCGGTAAATCCTTTGTCCGCCGCCGCGAACTCGGCCTGTTGCAACTCGACGAAGGCGCTCATCTGGTTGCGCGCGTAGCCGTGCGCCAGATGGAACATCGAGTAATTGAGCGAATGGAAGCCGGCCAGGGTGATGAACTGGAACTTGTAGCCCATCGCGCCGAGCTCGTTCTGGAAGCGGGCGATGGTCGAATCGTCCAGATTTTTCTTCCAGTTGAACGACGGCGAGCAGTTGTAAGCCAGCATTTTCCCGGGAAACCGCTTGTGGATTGCCTCGGCAAACGCCTTCGCAAACGCGAGATCGGGTTTGCCCGTTTCGCACCACAACAAATCTGCGTAAGGTGCGTACGCAAGACCGCGCGACACGGCCTGTTGCAGGCCCGGCTGGGTCTTGAAGAACCCTTCGACGGTGCGTTGACCCGTCAGGTACGGCGCATCGTTCTCGTCGACATCGGAGGTCACCAGGTCGGCCGCCTCGGCGTCGGTGCGCGCCAAGAGTACCGTCGGCACGCCGGCGACATCCGCAGCCAAACGCGCTGCCACCAGCTTGGCTACCGCCTCGCGCGTAGGCACCAGCACCTTGCCGCCCATGTGACCGCATTTCTTCACGGAGGCGAGCTGATCTTCGAAATGCACGCCGGCCGCGCCCGCTTCGATCATCGACTTCATCAGTTCGAACGCGTTGAGCACTCCGCCAAACCCAGCTTCGGCATCCGCGACGATCGGTGCGAAGTAGTCGACATATCCGGCGTCGCTGGGATTCTTGCCTTCCATCCACTGGATTTGGTCTGCGCGAGCAAAGGTGTTGTTAATGCGGCGGACCACCGCCGGGACGGAATTCACTGGATACAACGACTGGTCCGGATACATCTCTCCGGCCAGATTCGCGTCGCCTGCCACTTGCCAGCCCGACAGATAAATCGCCTTCAGCCCCGCCTTGACTTGCTGCATAGCCTGGTTGCCCGTCAGCGCGCCCAGCGTGTTCACGTACGCCTCGCTGTTCAGCAGCCGCCATAGTTTCTCCGAACCGCGCCTGGCGAGCGTGTGTTCGACCTGCATCGAGCCGCGCAGCCGGACGACGTCTTCCGGGCCGTAGCCGCGCTTGATCCCCTTCCAGCGGCCGCTCTCGTTCCATTCTTTCTGAAGCCGTTGTGCATCGAGTTCGCGTGCCGTCATGCCATTGCTCCCGCTGTTAGAGCCCAAATTACCGGGCAGTTGATCGTGAGAAACGAACAGCAGGAATCGTACGAGCGTTTATGCAGTGCAACAAGCGCGCTAATTTATAGAAGAGCATTAAATAGTCTATTTACAACAGTCACTTAGGACTGTGATACCGCGATTTGAAACGAAACATTCTGCTCTGAAACACAGAGTGCTGCCGTGCAATACACACTGTTTCGCATTACGAAACCGTGGGCGGGAAAATGAAAAGCATCGATTTCCGAAGTTGCGGCATCCGAGCACACGCAGAAATTAGATGCGTGTACCCAAGCATTTCGGGCAAATCCCGATAGCCGTGATCTGCCACATTCGCGTTACCGAATCAACGCGCTTGCACAGGGCTCGCGCACTAACCCACGCGAACAACGATGAACGTCCTCGGCATCACACTGAACGCCCCCTCCCTGATGGGCCTGTTACGAATGCTCGGCTTTACGCTGGCCGCAATTGCACTGGTCGAAATGGCCGACTCGCTGAACTCGGGCGTGTGGGCCAGCGAAGGGTCACTCTCGTTCATCGTGGGTGGCTTCTCGGGCTTTCTGCTGAACGAATCGGGTGCCAATTTTTCAAAACACGGCTGGCGCGCATTTGCACTGCTGATGGCGTGCGCACTGTTCGTGTTCGCGGCGTTCAGCCTGGCGCTCTAGTTCCCTCAAACTGCAACCGCCCGGCTGCGCGCGGCAGCGCCGATTCGCATCGCCGTCAGCAGCGCTGCAACCAGCAGCATCGCCACCGCCACCAAAGCCGCCTGAAACTTGCCCGCATCCAGCAGCGGGCCGAACACCAGCGGCGACATGGCAAGCCCGACATCGAGGCCCGAGTAAACGAAGCCATAGATGCGGCCGAAAGAGGTCTTACCGAACTGACTGGTCGCCGCACGCCGCACCAACAAGTCGCGATTCGGCCCCGAAGTGCCGACGCCGAAGCCCATCAGCGCCATCACCGGGAAAACCAGGGCCGCACCGATTTGCCCGGACGCGAGTAGCAACGCCATCAGCGCGCTGAAACCCAGCGCAATCGCGATCAGCCTTTCATTGCGCTCGTTACGCGACGCGAGAAAGCCGCCGGTGATGGTTCCGGCCGCGCTGCCCAGCAAATACGCGGTCAGACTTCCGGTGGCCAACACCAGCGACATGCCGTACATGTTGCCGAGAATCGCCGGCGAATAGTTTTGCAGAATGCCGAATGCCGCGGTCGAGAAGAAGAAAAACGCGAAGCACATCCACACCGGCGTCGAACGCAGGAACGCAAACTGGTTCGGGGTTGCCTGGCCGGACTCGGCGTGCGAATGGCTCGGCACGACCAGTTCAGCCGCCGCATTCACCAGCATTGAGCGCCGCCAGAACAGCACGGCGAGAACGATCGCGCCTACGCCCGCCGCCGCAAAACCTGCCGCTTGCCATCCGGCAAAGGTTGCGATGCCGGCCATGAACACCGGCGCTGCCGCCCAGCCAAGGTTTCCGGACAGCCCGTGTACTGAAAAGGCATGGCCTAGCCGCGGTTGTGCCACGCGGCGATTGAGCAGGGTGAAATCGGCCGGGTGAAAAATGCTGTTTCCAAGACCGGCGACCGCCGCGGTCAACAGCAGCATCGCATAACTGTTCGACACGCCCAGTACGACTCCCGATAGCGCCAATAGCCCCATGCCGAAGAAAAGCACCGGTCGCGACCCGACCTTGTCCACGATAAAACCAGCGAGCGCCTGACCAATGCCGCTGATGACGAAGAACGTCGTCATCAGCAGACCGGCCTCGGTGTAAGTCAGATCGAAGTCCTTCATCAGCCACGGGAACAGCGGCGGCAACATCAGATGAAAGAAATGCGAGGTACCGTGCGCCAAACCGACCAGCCCGATCACTTCGGCATCATGGCGAATCGATGACGGGCTAGGTGGCGGCGAACTCGATGGATTCATCTAGAAAGACGGCGGGCGTGCTCAGTCGAGTAAATGTAGCAGTTCAAATTTTAGAAACTTCACGTTTGTTTGTTTACGTCGCGTGCGTGTTAATGATCAACACGTCGATAGCGCTGGCACAGAG
>JACCSD010000374.1 GCA_013813185.1 Burkholderiaceae bacterium | reverse complement strand
AAACCGCTGCCTTGATACGCGAGCTGGCCCATGCCTCTTCGACCGAGGGCATGTGCGGCGGACAGGCAATCGATCTGGCCGCCGTCGGCACGATCCCGACCATCGCCGAACTGGAGCGCATGCATCGCATGAAGACCGGTGCGTTGATGAAGGCTGCCGTGCTGATGGGCGCGCTATCGGGCCATTCTTCTTTGCTGACAGAGTGCACGCGCGAGGCGCTTGCGCGTTATGGCGAGGCCATTGGGCTGGCGTTTCAGATCGTCGATGATTGTCTGGACGTCGAAGCGAGCACCGCCGACCTTGGAAAGACGGCGGGTAAGGACGCCGAGCATCGCAAGCCGACCTATGTGTCGTTGCTCGGCGCGCCGGCGGCTCGCGCCTGGTCGTTGCGCCTGCGGGCGCAGGCATTGCAAGCGATCGATGGCATCGGCAGCAGCGCACAGCGTCTGCGAGAATTGGCCGATTTCGTCGTCTGCCGCAAGAGCTGATCTGCGCAACCGCATTCATGGAACTTCTCGACAACGTCAACTCGCCGTCGGATCTGCGCGCACTGGATCGCACGCAACTGCCGCAACTCGCCGACGAATTACGTGCCTATGTGCTCGAGTCGGTATCGAAGACCGGCGGCCACTTGAGTTCGAACCTGGGCACCGTCGAATTGACGATTGCGCTGCACTACGTGTTCGATACTCCGGACGATCGCATCGTCTGGGATGTCGGCCACCAGACATATCCGCACAAGATCCTGACCGGGCGCCGCGAGCAGATGGGACGGTTGCGGCAGCACGGCGGCATATCGGGTTTTCCGCGCCGAGCGGAGAGCGAGTACGACACCTTCGGCACCGCGCATTCGTCGACGTCGATCTCGGCCGCGCTCGGCATGGCAGTCGCCGCGCGCAGTCAAGGGTCAGCGCGTCACTCGATCGCCGTGATCGGCGACGGCGCGATGAGCGCCGGAATGGCGTTCGAGGCGCTGAACAACGCCGGCGTGACCGACAACGTACGCCTGCTCGTGATCTTGAATGACAACGACATGTCGATCTCGCCCGCCGTCGGCGGCTTGAATCGGTATCTCGCCCGGTTGATGAGCGGCAAGTTTTACGCGACCGCAAAGCACGCTGGCAAGCAGGTGCTGAAAAGCTTCCCGCCGGTGTTCGAGCTGGCCAAAAAACTCGAGGAGCACGCGAAAGGCATGGTAGTGCCGGGCACGCTGTTCGAGGAATTCGGCTTCAACTACATCGGCCCGATCGATGGACACGATCTCGATTCGTTGATTCCCACGCTGCAGAACCTGAAGCAGCTCAGTGAGCACTTGAGCGGCCCGCAGTTCCTGCATGTGGTCACCAAAAAAGGTCAGGGCTACAAACTCGCTGAAGCCGATCCGGTGCTGTATCACGGGCCAACGAAGTTCGACCCGAATGTGGGCTTCACCGCGGCTTCGCCGGCGAAGCCGAGTTACACCAGAATTTTTGGCGATTGGCTGTGCGACATGGCCGCCCTCGATGCGAGATTGATCGGCATCACACCGGCGATGCGCGAAGGATCCGGCCTGGTGCGCTTCGAGCAGGAGTATCCGGAGCGCTACTTCGATGTCGGCATCGCCGAGCAGCACGCCGTCACATTTGCCGCCGGCCTGGCGTGCGATGGGATGAAGCCGGTGGTTGCGATTTACTCGACGTTCCTGCAGCGCGCTTACGATCAGTTGATTCACGATGTATGTATTCAAAACTTGCCGGTCGTGTTTGCGCTCGACCGCGGCGGGCTGGTGGGTTCCGACGGAGCCACGCATCACGGCGCGTTCGACCTCAGCTACCTGCGGTGCCTGCCGAATGCGATCGTAATGGCTGCGTCCGACGAAAACGAATGCCGGCAGATGCTTTACACCGCTTTCAAGCACGACGGCCCGGCGGCGGTTAGGTATCCGCGCGGAACGGGGCCCGGCGTCGCGATCGAGCAGGCGATGAGCGAGTTGCCGATCGGGCGCGGCGAAGTGAGGCGAAGCTCGAACGCCGCATCCGGCCGCCGGATCGCACTGCTCGCCTTCGGCTCGATGGTGCCGGCCGCGCTGGCGGCTGCAGAGCAATTCGATGCGACGGTGGCCAACATGCGCTTCGTGAAGCCGTTGGACGATGAACTGGTGGCGCGGCTGGCGCGCACGCACGATGCGCTGATCACGATCGAGGAGAACGTCATCGCTGGCGGCGCCGGCAGCGCGTGTCTCGAGTCCCTCGCCACGCAAGGTATCGAAGTGCCGCTGCTGCGGTTGGGGCTGCCTGACCGGTTTGTCGATCATGGCGATCCACCCGCGCTGCTGCAGGAGTGCGGGCTTGATCCAGCGGGAATCGCGGCCGCAGTTCGCACGCGATTTCCGGAGCTGACGCGAAGAGTGCGCTACGTGCAGTCCGCAGCCTAAACGTCGTTCGGCCTGCGCCGATGAAACCCATCGCCATCGTGCAGCACGAAGCCGACGCCGGACCGGGGCATTTCGCCGACTTTTTGCTGGAAAGAAATCTGCCGCATCAAACGGTGCGCGTGTTCGCCGGCGACGCCATGCCGAGTTCCGCGGAGCCGTACGCGGGCATCTGTTCGCTCGGCGGCAGCATGAGTGTCAACGACGATCTGCCGTGGATCAACGAAGAACTTGCGCTGATGCGCGACGCCGATCGGGCCGGCGTTCCTATCATCGGGCATTGTTTGGGCGGCCAACTTCTTGCGAAGGCTTTCGGCGCGCAGGTAACGCGCAATGC
>JACCSD010000358.1 GCA_013813185.1 Burkholderiaceae bacterium | reverse complement strand
GCGATACACAGTAACCGCCGGGGAAAAGCACCGCATTCCGGCGAATGGACTAGCGGAAAGAACTAAAGGTCAGCGCGCCAGGAATTGTTCGGCCAGCCGTACCCAGTAAGTGGCCCCTAACGGGATCAATTCGTCGTTGAAATCGTACGACGGGTTGTGCAGCATGCACGGTCCGAGCCCGTGGCCGGCGGCGCGATGCGCGCCGTCGCCGTTGCCGATGAATACGTACGCGCCGGGCTTAGCCTTCAGCATGAAGGCGAAATCCTCGGCGCCCATCGTCGGCTCGATACCGCGCACGACGCTCTCAGCGCCGACGATGTCGTCCATCACGGTGGCCGCAAATTCGGCCTGCGCGGCGTCGTTGACCGTCGGCGGATAGTTCCAATGAAAGTCGAACTTGCCTTCGGCGCCGTGTGCCGCGCACGTCATCTCGACGATCCGGCGCATATGTGTTTCGACCAGCGCGGTCACGTCGTCACTGAAGGTGCGCACCGTGCCGCTGATCTTGGCGGTCTCGGGAATCACATTGGTCGCTTCGCCGGCCTGGATCATCGTGACCGACAGCACGGCCGAATCGATCGGTTTCTTGGCGCGCGTGATGATGCCCTGCAGGCCGTTGACGATCTGCACGGCGATAAACACGGGATCGATTCCCAGGTGCGGCATCGCCGCGTGCGCGCCCCTGCCAATCACTTCGATCTTGAACTCGTTGCTCGACGCCATCGCCGGACCGCCGGTCACGCCGAACTCGCCCACCTTCAGCCCTGGCCAGTTGTGCATGCCGAATACCGCGTCGCAGGCAAAGCGCTCGAACAACCCGTCGTCGATCATTCTTTGCGCGCCGGCGCCGCCTTCCTCAGCCGGTTGGAAGATGAAGTGCACGGTGCCGTCGAGCGATTTCGCTTCGGCAAGATACTTTGCAGCGCCCAGCAACATCGCCATGTGTCCATCGTGCCCGCACGCGTGCATCTTGCCGGCGTGCGTCGAGCGGTGCGCAAAGTCATTGGTCTCCTGAATCGGCAAAGCGTCCATATCAGCGCGCAAACCGACGGCACGCTTGGACTTTCCGTGCTTCAGGGTGCCGACGACTCCAGTGCCGCCGAGTCCGCGCGTCACGTTGAGGCCCCATTCGGCTAGCTTCTCGGCGACGATGTCGCTGGTACGCGTCTCTTCGAAGCGAAGTTCAGGGTGGGCATGAATGTCGCGCCGGATCTGCTGAATCTCGGCACGGAATTGGACGACGCGGTCGATCAGTTGCATGAATTTTTGCGGGTTGAAGCGATCAGAAAGTGAATGCTACGCGCACTAGAATCAGCCTATGAACAAGCCCGCTGACTTGCCGCTCGTCGATCTGCCGCCGTCCGCCGCTCTTTCGCCCTCGGCCGCATCGCTGGCGATGATCGACCGGCTGATCGGGTTTCCCACCGTGAGCCGCGATTCCAATCTCGGGCTGATCGAGTACGCGCGCGACGAGCTTGCGCGGCTCGGCGTGCGGGCGAACCTGATCTACGACGCGGCGCGCAACAAGGCCAACCTGTTTGCGACCCTGTCGTCGGAGCCGGACGCGATCAAGACCGGTGGTCTCGTGATATCGGGCCACACCGACACCGTGCCGGTTGACGGTCAGGACTGGTCAAGCGATCCGTTTCGCGCCGAGCACTCATTTGCTTCGGGAAACGGGCGCATCCATGGACGCGGCACCGCGGACATGAAGGGCTTCATCGCCATCGCACTGGCGGCGGTTCCGAAGTTTCTCGCGGCACAGGAAAAACTGCCGTTGCATCTGTCGCTGACCTACGACGAGGAAACCACGTTCTTCGGCGTGCGCGATTTGCTGGCCGACCTTGCGGAGCGCGGCATTCGCCCTGCGGGTTGCATCATCGGCGAGCCGACCGATATGCGCGCGATCGTGGCGCACAAGGGCAAGCGCGACATCTGTTGCCGTGTGCGCGGTCGCGAGGCGCATTCGTCGTTGACACCCGACGGCGTCAACGCGATCGAGTTTGCGGCGCAACTGGTGGCCTTTATTCGGCAAACGGCCGATCGCCTGTCGCGCGAAGAGCCGCGCGATGCGCGCTTTGCGGTGCCGTACACGACGCTGCAAACCGGGCTGATCATGGGCGGCATCGCGGTCAATGTCGTTCCACGCGATTGCGAATTCACGTTTGAGATGCGAAATCTGCCGGCCACGTCGACTGATGAGCTGACGCGCACCATCGTTGAATATGCCGAGCGCGAGTTGGTGCCGGAAATGCTGCGCGTCGCAACCGGTACCGGCATCGTGTTCGAGCGCGGCATGGATCTGCCGGCGTTCGGCATCGCGGCCGATCATCCGCTCGTACGCTGGGCGCAACAGGTCGCAAATACCACGCATCTGAGCCCCGGCGCAGTGGGTTTCGCCACCGAGGCCAGCATGTTCTCGCAGGCCGGCGTTCCCACCGTCGTGATCGGCCCGGGCAGCATTGACCAGGCGCACAAGCCCGGCGAATACATAAGCTACGAGCAGGTAGCAGCGTGCGAAGCGTTTTTCGATCGCATCGCCGCGCAGCCGATGCCGGGCGAGCATCGGTCATGATGTGCAGCGTCCGCACTGTGAGCGCGGCGATGTTTGCATTTGCTCTCGTGACGCTGTCGGCTTGCCAACGCGCGCCCGAGCCGCCGGCGCCGTCGTCGCCGGCTCCTTCGAATACCGCCGCGCCTGCCCCGGCAACCCCGGCTGCGCCCAGCCCTTCCGCAGCGGCGCCCGACGCGTCCCAGGCTGCCGCGCCGGCTGACCCGTCGATCGTGCCTTCGAGCGCGCCTTCAACCGCACCGGCCGTCGACTTTCCGGTCCCGCGCACTGTGGCCATCGGCAAAGGCGCCGAAGTGTCATTCACCATTGCCGAAGTTGCGATCGAGCCGCGCAACGCAGAGTCGATGCGGCTGGTGTTGCTGGTTCGCATGCAGAACAAGCAACGCCAGGCCGCAGATTTCGCCGACGAAAATTTCCGTTTGGTCACGCATGACTCCGTCATCGCCGCCAACGGCGGTCTCGGCGAAACGGTCGGCGCTGGCAACGAATCCGGGCTGGAGCGGGTTCAGTTCCTGGTTCCGTTGAGCTCCGTTCCGCGCGCACTGCAGATCGAGTTTGGCGGCGAGGCCACCGAGTTACCGCTCACGTGGAAGCGGTGACCGATGGCGGTGCAGGCAGCAGAACCGGAACACGCTGACACCGTGGTTCGGGCGGCGTGCCCGCACGACTGCCCCGATACCTGCGCAATGCTGGTGACCGTGCGCGACGTTCAAGGGCGCCATGTCGCAGTGAAAGTCGCCGGCGATCCGACGCATCCGACGACCGCCGGCACGCTTTGCACCAAGGTTGCGCGTTACCTTGAGCGCACGTATCACGCCGACCGCGTTCTGCATCCGCTGAAGCGCGTGGGCGCGAAGGGCGAAGGCCGCTTTGTCCGCGTCTCATGGGACCACGCGCTGCGCGACATCGCCCAGCGTCTGGGCGAGATCGCCGCGCGCGACCCGCACCGCATCGTGCCGTACAGCTATGCGGGCACGATGGGCCTGGTGCAGGGCGAGGGCATGGCGGCGCGCTTCTTTCACAAGCTCGGCGCGAGCTTCCTCGATCGCACGATCTGCGCGACCGCCGGCGCCGAGGCCCTGGCCTACACGCTCGGCATCAAAACCGGCACCGATATCGAGCAGTTTCAAGACAGCAAGCTGATCGTGTTCTGGGGTTGCAACGCGATTGCGTCCAACCTGCATCTATGGAGTCGTGCGCAGGAGGCGAAGCGGCGCGGCGCCAAACTGATCGCGATCGATCCGTACCGCTCGTTGACGGCCGAAAAATGCCATCAGCACGTTGCGCCGATGCCAGGCACCGACGCCGCGTTCGCGCTGGGTGTGATGCACGTGTTGATGCGCGAAGGGTGGCTCGATCTCGATTACATCGAACGCTATACGCTGGGTTATGACGGCCTCGAAGAGCGCGCGCAGGAGTTCGATCCGCAGCGCGTTGCATCGATCTGCGGCATCAGCGCAGCCGAGGTCGAAGACTTCGCGCGCGACTACTGGCAGATCCGGCCCGCGGTGATTCGGCTCAACTACGGCATGCAACGCGCCCGCGGCGGCGGCAATGCCGTGCGGGCGGTGGCCTGCCTGCCGGCATTGGCCGGGCACTGGCGCGACGCTGCGGGCGGTGTGCTCTTGTCCACCAGCGGAACGTATCCGATCGACACCGAATCGTTGTACCGGCCGGGCCTGCTTGCCGGAAAAAATCCGCGCACGATCAACATGTCGACCATCGGCCACGACCTGCAGCACGCCGATCCGCCGATCGATGCGCTGATCGTCTACAACAGCAATCCCGTGGCGGTCGCGCCGCAATCGCGTGAAGTCGCACGCGGCTTTGCACGCGAAGACCTGTTCACCGTCGTGCTCGAACACTTCATGACCGACACCGCCGATTACGCGGACTACGTGCTGCCAGCCACGACGCAGCTCGAGCATGTCGACGTGCACAGGTCTTACGGGCATCTGTACATGCTGGCGAACAACGCGGCGATCGAACCATTGGGCGAAGCGCTGCCGAACAGCGAGATCTTTCGCCGGCTGGCGGGCAGGATGGGATTCGATGAGCCGTGTTTCTCGGAGACCGACGACGAACTGGCAGCGCAGGCGTTCAAGCGCGAAGGTGCCACCGCCGGCTTCGACTGGCAGCGCTTGAAGCAGAACGGTTGGCAGCGGCTCGATGTTCCCGCAACGTACGCGCCGTTTGCGGAAGGTGGTTTCGCAACCCCGTCCGGACGTTGCGAGTTTTACTCGGAACAAGTTGCGAAGCTCGGGCAGGATCCCCTGCCCGCGTACATCCCGCCGTACGAGGCGGCGAACGGCAGTCCGCTGGCGCGGCGCTATCCGCTCGCGATCATCTCGCCGCCGGCGCGCAACTTTCTGAATTCGACGTTCGTCAACGTCGCAAGCCTGCGCTCGATCGATGGTGAGCCCACCGTCGAGATTCATCCGCACGACGCATGTGCACGTGGAATTGCCGACGGCGTGCGTGTCCGGATTTTCAACGATCGTGGCAGCATCGACGTGCTTGCGCGCGTGACCGATCGGGCGCGGCCTGGCTGTGTGGTCGCGTTGTCGATCTGGTGGAAGAAGCTCGCGCGCGACGGCAAGAACGCCA
>JACCSD010000351.1 GCA_013813185.1 Burkholderiaceae bacterium | reverse complement strand
TGGCAAAGGCCGCGCACGCGCGGCAATCGGCCGGGCGCGGCGAGCTCGACAGGCCGGGCGTGAAGCAGGCGATCGCCGAGTTGCAGCGGTGTATCGACTACGCGAAACAAGTGCCCGATGGACCGGCGACCACGCTCGACCACTTGCTGCTTGCCCAAATGTACGTGCTGCAGAACCGCCATAAGCAAGCGCTCGTTTTATACGATCAGCATCTGCCGCAATGCGAAGGCGACGGCTTCCTGCACGAATGCACCGCCGCCATGGCCGATCGCGCCAACTGCCTGCTGCAACTCGGCGAAACCGACGTCGGCTACGCGCAGGCCGTTGCAGCCTGGCGCCGCCTGGACGATTCCACACCGGCCGACATTCGCGCCATCGTGCACGAGAACATGGCAACTGCGCTGGAAGCCGTGCAGCAACCCATCGAGGCGCGTCAACATCGAACGATGGCGCACGCCGCGTGGGACACGCACGGTCACGAACAAAGCGAAACGCGGCGTCTGCTACACGAGAACACATTGACCACGCTGCATTAGCCATGCTGAAGTGGGAAACCGTCATTGGCATCGAAACGCATGCGCAGCTCACCACTGCGAGCAAGATTTTCTCGGGCGCGTCGACCGCTTTCGGCGCCGAACCCAATTCGCACGCGAGTCTCGTCGATCTGGCGTTGCCCGGCACGTTGCCGGTGCTGAACAGAGGTGCAGTCGAGCGCGCCATCCGCTTTGGCATTGCCGTCGGCGGCGCTATTGCCCAGCACAGCATCTTTGCGCGCAAAAACTACTTCTACCCCGACCTGCCGAAGGGCTACCAGATCAGCCAGTACGAAACTCCGGTAGTCAAAGGCGGCGCGTTGACTTTTATCGTGCCATCCCGGCCTGCAGATAAATTTGCGGGCGAGCCTTTCATCAAGACGGTGAAGCTGACGCGCGCACATCTCGAGGAGGACGCGGGCAAATCCATTCACGAAGACATCGGCGCTGACGGCGTGTCAGGAATCGACCTAAATCGCGCCGGCGTGCCACTGCTGGAAATCGTGTCCGAGCCCGAGCTTCGCTCAGCGGCCGAAGCGGTCGCGTACGCAAAGGCAATGCACGCGCTGGTCGTCTGGCTAGGCGTGTGCGACGGCAATATGCAAGAGGGCAGTTTTCGCTGCGACGCCAACGTGTCGGTACGGCGAGCGGGCGAACCGGAGCTCGGCACCCGGTGCGAGATCAAGAACCTGAACAGCTTCCGGTTTCTCGAGCGTGCGATCGACTTCGAAGTCCGCCGCCAGATCGAATTGATCGAGGACGGCGGAACGGTAGTTCAGGAGACGCGGCTGTATGACGCCGAGCGTGACGAGACACGTCCGATGCGCAGCAAGGAAGACGCGATGGACTATCGCTACTTTCCCGACCCGGACCTGCTGCCGCTGGCGATCGCCAACGATTGGATCGAGCGGGTGCGGCAGGCGATGCCCGAGCTGCCGTCGGCGATGCGCGAGCGCTTCGAGCGCCAGTACGGCCTGCCCGCGCACGAAGCGCTGGCGCTGACCGCATCACGCGAGCTCGCCGCGTACTACGAATCGCTCGCCGCTGCGGTCTCCGACCCGAAGGTGGCCGCACACTGGGTCATGGGCGAGCTTGCGGCCCACCTGAACGAGTCCGGGGTTTCGGTGGCGGACGCGCCGGTTTCGGCGGCGCAGCTCGCTGGATTGATCAGCAGAGTGCTCGATGGAACGATCAGCAACAGCACCGCCAAGGAAGTGTTCGATGCGCTTTGGCAGCGCCAAGGAGCGAGCGCCGATGCCATTATCGAGTCGAGGGGGTTGAAGCAGATCTCCGATCTAACCGCCATCGAGAGCATCGTCGACGAAGTGCTCGCAGCCAATGCACGATCGGTCGAAGAGTTTCGCGCCGGCAAGGAAAAGGCGTTCAACGCGCTGGTCGGCCAGGCAATGAAGGCAAGTCGCGGCAAAGCCAATCCGCAGCACGTCAACGAGGTACTGCGCCGGAAACTTCAAACAGCGTAATGCGACGCTACGAACAGGTCGAACGCAGGCGCCGCAACAATTCGTTCGAGTCGGGCAGCGTCGAGGCGTCTTCGCCACGGTAGTAGTTGGTGCCTGCGGGCAACTCACTGCTGCCTGGCGGTGGCCAGCCTTTGACTTGCACAACGCCCGATACCAGGTCGCTCACCCTGAAGACCTCGCGCTCGATATCGCGCCGGCACACCAGGTAGACCGCGCCCCGCGCCGAGCCACGATTGCGAACTTCAACGAGTTCGGGGGGTGCCACCACCGACAGACCGCGCACCGCATCGCCGGTGGCCAGCACGAAGAATTTTGACGGCGTCGGATTCTGCGCCAGCGCGCGCTCTACCACCTGCGTGAAATCAAAGTTGCCACCCGCGACATACAGACCGCCACCGCTGGCTTGCGCGCCCGCCGCAGTTGCAATCGCATACCACCCCAGGATGATCCAGCGCTTCATTTTCCCCGCTCATTGTGCCTGCTCATTTTCCTTGAAAACGCGGGTCAAGCAGGATGTCAGTTTCAGGATTTCTTTGCACCGGCCGTGCGCCTTGCGCCAGAAGCTCGCGAAAACGCCTTTTCTGCGCATCGAATAGCTCGTTGATGCGCCGCGTCTCTGCGCGCGCATCGTTCAGGATTTTCTCCTCAGCGCCTATCTGCTGTTCGTTCGATACAAAGCTACGCTTGATTTGATCGGGCAACACGCGCTTCTTGTAGAACTCCGCTTCATCGTCGAGTTTCTTGCGCTCACCGTTCAGACCGTCGATGCGCTGTTTGGCACGCGCCATGGCCTGTGCAGCCGATTCAAGCGACTTGGCACGCGCCGCCTCGATCTCTTCGTCGCTGGCATACGCTTCCAGCAGTGATTTGTCGCGACGCCGCTGCGCGAGCTGTTTGTCTTCATCTTCGAGCCGTTTTTTCGCTTCATTGGCCCGCGCGCGGAGCTCATCCTGCGTCAACGGGCGCGCGATGACACGGCGCAGCGAGCCATCGCGGTTCAATTCGCGCACCTCGGAATTGGCGCACTCCGGCGGCATGCGGTCGCCGGAGAAAGTCTTGCCGCTGACGTTGCAGGTGAATATCGATCCGACCGGCGTTCCCGGCGCCGCCCATGCTGGACAAACGCTTGCCAGTACACACAAGGACGTCAGTGCTGCGCATCTGCGAATGCGCGCCCCTCGGACGCTACGAACTAACGAATCACGCTGCATATTTGGCCCGATATTCTTCCATGGCAGAACGAAAAGCGCGCGCATCCCGCGCGTGGGGTGAATCGGAATCA
>JACCSD010000342.1 GCA_013813185.1 Burkholderiaceae bacterium | reverse complement strand
GTGTGTTTCCGGACAAGCCGATCTCACAGAAACCCGCCGAGGTGCGGATGGGCAACGGCAAGGGCAATCCCGAGTATTGGGTTGCGGAAGTCAAGCCCGGTAGCGTGGTGTACGAGCTCGACGGCGTGAACGAAATATTGGCGCGCGAAGCGTTTGCGTTGGCCGCTGCCAAGCTGCCGCTGAAGACGACTTTTGTCGTGCGTCAGCTTGGGCAATAGGGGATCTCGATGAAGGTCAAAGAAATGCGCGAAAAGGATGCCGACGCGCTGCTGAAGGAACTGCAGGAGTTGCAAAAAGCACATTTTTCGTTGCGCATGCAGCACGCGACGCAACAGTTAACCAATACGAGTCAGCTGCGCAGGACGCAGCGTGACATCGCTCGCGTGCGTACCGTGCTCGGGCAAAAGGCTGCCTCCAAATGATCGTAGAGAACTCAACGAAAGAACAAAAGTCGCTGCAGCACACGCTGGTGGGCAAGGTCGTCAGCAACAAGATGACGAAAACCGTGACGGTGCTGGTTGAGCGGCGTCAGAAACATCCGATTTACGGCAAGTACATCGTCAAGTCGAACAAGTACCACGCGCATGACGAAACCGACGCGGTCAATGAGGGTGACGTGGTCGAAATAGCCGCCTCCCGGCCGATATCGCGCACCAAGACATGGAAGGTGACGCGTGTGGTGAAGGAAGCGATCGTCTTTTAGAAGTTGCGGCGCTTACGCGCCGCCGATATACTCGCGGGCTTCGCTTTTAAGCAGCGAAGCGTTGTAGATACAAAGCGTCCCGAACGGGGCCCAAGACTGGCTGCATTTGCGGTCAAGTTGGGAAAGTTAGGCAACCAGCGGCGGCAATAAAAATGATTCAAATGCAATCGATGCTCGACGTCGCCGACAACACGGGCGCGCGTTCTGTGATGTGCATCAAAGTGTTGGGCGGATCCAAGCGTCGCTACGCCGGCATTGGTGACGTGATCAAGGTCACGATCAAGGAAGCGGCTCCGCGCGGCCGCGTCAAAAAGGGCGAGGTTTACAGCGCAGTCGTTGTGCGCACCGCCAAGGGATTGCGGCGCGGCGACGGGTCTGCGATCAAGTTTGACGGCAACGCGGCGGTGCTGTTGAACGCCAAGCTCGAGCCGATCGGTACCCGCATTTTCGGGCCGGTGACACGCGAGCTGCGGACCGAGCGCTTTATGAAAATCGTCTCGCTTGCGCCGGAAGTTCTGTAGAGGATTAGTGGGAATACGGAGAGATGGAACGAATTCGTAAAGGCGATGAAGTCATCGTCATCACCGGCAAAGACAAAGGCAAGCGTGGCGTCGTGCTGACGCTCGTCGGCGCTTCGCGCGTGATGGTCGAAGGCGTCAATGTCGTCAAGAAACACACACGCCCGAACCCGATGAAGAACGTGACCGGCGGCATCGCCGACAAGACCATGTCGGTCGATCGCAGCAACGTGATGTTGTTCGATCCGGCCACCGGCAAGGGCGGCCGTATCCAGATCAAGGAAACAGACGGCAAGCGTGTGCGTGTATTCAAGGGCAATGGTAATTTGGTCGGTCAGTCGAGCGCGGGCAAGCCCGCGAAGACAGCTGATAAATCGGGCAAGGCCAAGAAAAAAGCGGCGGGAGGTTAGTGATGGCGCGTTTACACGACCAATACCGCGAGAAGGTTGTGCCGGAGCTGGTTCAGAAGTTCGGCTACAAGAGTGTGATGGAAGTGCCTCGCATAACGAAGATAACGCTGAACATGGGCGTCGGCGACGCGGTGAATGACAAGAAGCACATCGATACAGCAGTAGCCGATCTGACCAAGATCGCCGGTCAGAAGCCGGTGGTCACGAAATCGCGCAAGGCGATCGCCAATTTCAAGATTCGCGAGAACCTGGCGATCGGCACGATGGTCACCTTGCGCGGCCAGAAGATGTACGAATTCCTGGATCGCCTGGTTACGGTCGCATTTCCGCGTGTGCGGGATTTCCGGGGTGTATCGGGCCGGGCATTCGACGGTCGCGGCAACTACAACATCGGCATCAAAGAGCAAATCATTTTCCCCGAGATCGAGTACGACAAGATCGACAAACTGCGGGGGCTCAATATCAGCATCACCACTACGGCAAAGACGGACGACGAAGCCAAGGCGCTGCTGGCCGCGTTCCGCTTTCCGTTCAGAAACTAGGGGTCCTTAATTGGCCAAACTCTCATTGGTAAATCGCGCAGCCAAGCGCGTCGCAACGGTCAAGAAGTTCGCTGCCAAGCGCGCCGAGCTCAAGACCGTCATCGGTGATCAGACGCGTTCGATGGAAGACCGGATGGATGCGATGAAGCAATTGCAGGCGCTGCCGCGCAACGCGAGCCCCACGCGGTTGCGCAATCGGTGCGAAATGACGGGCCGTCCGCGGGGGACATTCCGCAAGTTCGGATTGGCGCGCGCGAAGATTCGCGAAGCGGCGATGCGCGGCGACATTCCTGGCCTGGTCAAGGCCAGCTGGTAAGCGGGAGATCGACGATGAGTATGAGTGATCCGATCGCCGACATGCTGACCCGCATTCGCAATGCGCAGGGCGTCGAAAAGGTCGATGTGACGATGCCGGCTTCTAAGCTGAAGGTGGCGATCGCCGAGGTACTGAAGGACGAAGGCTATATCGACGGCTTTGAAGTGTTGAACGGGGACGCCGCTGGTAGTCGAAACGCGCCCAAGCCCGAGCTCCGCATCGGTTTGAAGTACTACGCGGGCCGTCCGGTCATCGAGCGCCTGGAGCGTGTGTCGCGTCCGGGTCTTCGGATCTACAAAGGTCGTGGCGACATTCCACAGGTAATGAACGGTCTCGGGGTGGCGATCGTATCGACATCGCGCGGCGTGATGACCGACCGTAAGGCGCGCACCGAGGGCGTAGGCGGCGAAGTGATCTGCTACGTGGCCTAGCCGATGAAAAACTCCTGCGCGTCCCGATCTTGCGCCTGCGGTGCTCAACGTAGCCTCCGTACGCCTGCGCTCCTCGGTGCAAGCTCGGGCCTGCTCGCGACGTTTTTCATTCGGCTGGAGAGCTAGATGTCTCGAATCGCAAGAGTTCCGGTAACGGTCGACAAAGGTGTTGACGTTCAAGTCGCTGCCGACGAAATCACGGTCAAGGGGCCGCTCGGAACCTTGAAGCAGTCCAAGGCCCGCAACGTCAACATCAGCGTGGCGAATGGCGAAGTCAGCTTTGTGGCGGGTGACGAGTCGCGCGAGGCGCGTGCGATGAGCGGCACGATGCGCGCGCTGGTCGCGGGCATGGTGCACGGCGTATCGAAAGGCTTCGAGCGCAGGCTTGCGCTGGTCGGGGTCGGTTATCGCGCGCAGGCGCAGGGCGACAAGCTCAATTTGTCGCTCGGCTTCTCGCATCCGGTCGTGCATCAGATGCCGGCCGGAGTGAAGTGCGAAACCCCGACGCAGACCGAGATCGTGATCAAGGGTTCGGACAAACAAAAAGTCGGGCAGGTCGCTGCCGAAGTGCGCGGATACAAGCCGCCCGAGCCCTACAAGGGCAAGGGCGTGCGGTACGTCGGTGAAGCGGTCATCATCAAAGAGACCAAGAAAAAGTAAAGCGCGAGACTCACCATCATGATGCAGAAGAAAGATTCTCGTTTACGCCGGTCACGTGCGACGCGCGTGCGCATCGGGTTGCAGAAGGCCCACCGCCTGACGGTGAGCCGGACCAATTCGCATATCTACGCAAGCGTCATTTCGGGTGCTGACGGCAAAGTGCTGTGCTCAGCGTCGACGCTCGAAGCCGAAGTGCGCAATCAGCTGGCGGCCAAGGGCAAGGGCGGCAACGTCAATGCGGCCAGGCTGGTAGGAACGCGTCTCGCCGAAAAGGCAAAGGCCGCGGGCGTTGAAAGCGTCGCCTTCGATCGCGCTGGTTATCGATTCCATGGCCGCGTCAAAGCGCTGGCCGAAGCCGCCCGCGAAGCCGGCTTGAAGTTCTAGGAAGGATAAGGAAACGACGTGGCAAGATTTCAACCCAAGGGTATCAACACCGAAGACCGCGACGACGGTATCAAGGAAAAGATGATCGCGGTCAACCGCGTGACCAAGGTGGTCAAGGGCGGCCGCATTCTGGGCTTTGCCGCGTTGACGGTGGTGGGCGACGGCGACGGCCGTATCGGTATGGGCAAGGGCAAGTCGCGCGAAGTGCCGGTGGCCGTTCAGAAAGCCATGGAGCGCGCACGGCGCGGCATGGCACGCATTCCGCTGAGGAACGGAACCGTGCACCACCTGGTCGAAGGCAAGCACGGCGCATCGCGCGTGTTGCTGTCGCCGGCGGCCGACGGTACCGGAGTCATTGCCGGCGGACCGATGCGGGCCGTGTTTGACGTGATGGGGGTTCGCAACGTCGTTGCCAAGTCGCATGGTTCGACCAATCCGTACAACCTGGTGCGGGCGACGCTGAATGCGCTGGAGAAGCTGCGCACACCGTCCGAGATTGCGGCCAAGCGCGGTAAGTCGGTCGAAGAGATATTGGGCTAGGGAATCGCAATGGCTGGAAAGACTGTCAAAGTAAAACTCGTTAAAAGCGCCATTTCAGCCAACGTGGCGCACCAGGCCACGGTGCGCGGACTTGGACTGCGGCGCATGCATCAAACGCGCGAGCTTGAAGACACGCCGGCTGTGCGCGGGATGATCAAAAGTGTGGCGTTTCTGGTGAAGGTCGTCTGATGCGTCTAAATAATCTGAAGCCCGGCGCGGGCAGCAAGAGTGCACGCCATCGTGTCGGACGCGGCATAGGCTCGGGCTGGGGCAAGACGGCAGGCCGCGGACACAAGGGCCAGAAGTCACGCGCCGGTGGATTTCATAAAGTCGGCTTCGAAGGCGGTCAGATGCCGCTGCATCGCCGCCTGCCGAAGCGTGGCTTTACGTCGCGCTCGCGCCGCTACGTCGACGTCGTGCGGCTGAGCGATTTGCAACGGCTGGGGCTTGCGGAAGTGGATCTGAGCGTGCTTAAGCAGGCGGGCATAGTGTCTGCGATGGCGCTCGATGCGCGCATCGTGAAGTCGGGTGAGTTGTCGACCAAGGTTAGTGTGCGAGGCCTCGGCGTCACGAAGGGCGCGCGCGCGGCGATTGAAGCGGCGGGCGGGTCACTCATCGAAGAGGCAGTGGTAGCCGATGCCAAACCGACGAAGAAAGCAGTCGAGAAGGCGGCCAAAATTGCGGCGAAACAAGCCGCAAAAGAAGCGCCGAAACAGTCGGCAAAAGAATCCGCAAAGGACGCTGCAAAAGGCGCCACGAAGCCGCCCCGCAAACAGAAAAAGAACGCGGAAGGCAGCTAGGAAACATCGTGGCGACGAGCTTGCCGAATACGTTAGGCAACACCGGAAAATACGGCGACCTCAAGCGGCGCCTGATTTTTCTGGTGCTGGCGCTCGTGGTCTACCGGGTCGGCACGCATATTCCGGTGCCGGGAATCGACCCCGATCAGTTGCGGCAGCTGTTCAATAGCCAGCAGGGCGGCATCCTCGGGCTGTTCAATATGTTTTCCGGCGGCGCGCTCGAGCGTTTTTCGGTGCTGGCGCTGGGAATCATGCCCTACATATCGGCGTCGATCATCATGCAGATGCTGACCTACGTGATGCCGTCGATGGAAGCGCTACGCAAGGAAGGCGAGTCGGGGCGGCGCAAGATCACGCAGTACACGCGCTACGGGACGTTGGCACTGGCGATTTTTCAGGCGATCGGGATCTCGGTTGCGATCGAGTCGCAGGCGAACCTGGTGCTTGACCCGGGCCTGATGTTCCGCTTCGTCTGCGTTATTTCGCTGGTGACCGGCACGATTTTTCTGATGTGGCTCGGCGAGCAGATTACCGAGCGCGGACTCGGCAATGGAATTTCGATTCTGATTTTTGCCGGCATCGTCGCCGGCTTGCCGACGGCCATCGGTGGCCTGTTCGAAC
>JACCSD010000321.1 GCA_013813185.1 Burkholderiaceae bacterium | reverse complement strand
TGCTGCGCTTCACGGGCGAAAAAGTGGCGACGTTCGAGATCGCGATTCAAACCGGTGCGATGTTCGCGGTCATTTGGGAGTATCGCGTCAAGCTTTCGGCTACGGTCGCGGGCATTTTTCGCGAGCGCGTTGCGCAGCGGTTTGCGTTGAACTTAGCGATCGCGTTTGCGCCGGCGGTGTTGTTCGGATTGACGCTGGGTGGCCTGATCAAGGCGCACCTGTTTCATCCGGTACCGGTTGCGCTGGCGTTTGTGATCGGCGGTCTGGTCATTTTGTGGGTCGAGCGCCGGCACCATCGCGCGTTTGGCGAGCGCGACCTGCAAGGCGCGCGCGTTGCGAGGGTCGAATCGGTCGACGACATGACGCCCGTTGATGCGCTAAAAGTCGGGCTCGTGCAATGCGCCGCGTTGATCCCGGGCACCAGCCGCTCGGGCGCGACGATCATCGGCGGCATGCTGTTCGGCCTGTCGCGCAAGGCGGCGACCGAGTTCAGTTTCTACCTGGCGATTCCAACCTTGATCGGCGCCGGCGTCTATTCGATGTGGAAGCAGCGCGGCCTGTTCGTCGGCGCGGACATCCCGGTATTCGCGATCGGGCTCGTCTTTGCGTTCGGTTCGGCGCTGATTTGCATCCGCTGGCTGATTCGTTACTTGTCGACGCATGACTTCACCGTCTTTGCCTGGTATCGAATCGTGTTCGGCGGCGTCATCCTGTTGACCGCGTACCTGGGTTGGGTCGATTGGGTGCGGTGATGGACGAGGCCAGGAAGTGGCGACGAATTGATTCGGCGCTGGCGATTGGGGCGGCGCTGATCGTTGCCTGCGGCGTGCTCGTTCTCGAGTGGTCGGTGTTCATCGTGATCGCGCTGTTCTGGTTTGAGAACGTGGTGATCGGCGTGCTCAATGTTGCAAAGATGCTGATCAGTGGCGCGCGTATCGGCGGGCTTGGTTTGATCGCGGCACTGGCGCTGGGTGCGTTCTTCACGGTTCACTACGGCATGTTCACCGTCGGGCACGGCGTGTTTGTTGTGGCGCTGTTCGGCAAGTCCGAACTCGGCGGCTCTGCCAGCGGATTGTTCGCGCCGCTCGCTCAAATGCTCGGCTATCTTCTGAACGATCGGGAGGGGTGGATCGCCGCCGGCAGCATCGCGCTGCTACAAACGGCAGCGTTTTTCCGCTGGTGGACCGCAACGCGCGAACAGCCGGCGTTCTTGCCGCACCTGATGTTCGCGCCGTACGGCCGCATCGTCGTCCTGCACATCACCGTGATCGTCAGCGGCATCCTGGTTGGCATGTTGAAACAGCCGGTGCTGGGAGCGCTGTTGCTGGTCGCGCTGAAACTCGCGTTCGATTTGGGCGCGGTCAGTACAACGGTCAGCGCGACGGTCATCGGCAACGGACGATCGCAGCGGCTGCCCCTACGTCGTTTCATCATTTCACAGGAACGCGATGCAAGACGGCCGTGACGAAGTGCAGGAACTTTGCGCGCTGCTGCGCTCACGCTTTCCGATCATCCTGATCGCGACGCACGAAGAGCCGCGCATTCTGGAGTTGCTTGCAAAGGCGGCGAATCTCGAGAGCCAGGTCCTGATGACGTGGAGCATCACGTGCGGCATCCGCCGCCACGGTCGAGAAGAAGCGATTTACCAGACCAACGACCTGCTCGACGTACTCAAGCACATCGACAAGACCGCGCAAAACGGCATCTACGTGCTGTGCGACGCGCACCCGGGGTTCAAGGACCCGATCTCGATGCGGCTGATCCGCGAGATCGCGCTGTCGCATTCAAAAACGGCGCGCACGCTGGTTTTCATCAGCCCGCGGCTCGACGAGCTGTCGTCGGAAGTGCTGCGGCTGTCGGCGCATTTTCATCCACAGCTTCCGGACCGCGATGCGATTCGCGCGCTGGTCAACGAGGAAGCGAAGCGGTACGAACATCAAACCGGTGAGCGGCCGCGCGGCGACAAGCACGCGCTCGAGATGCTGATCATGCATCTGCTCGGCATGGAACAGGACGACGTGCGGCGGCTGGTGCGCCAGGCGCTGCGCGACGATGGCGCGATCAGCGCGGACGATGTTCGCCGCGTGCTGGCGACCAAGTATGAAGCGCTCGGCGGCGCCGCCTCGCTCGCGTACGAAGAAAGCAAGGTGAAGTTTGACGACGTGGGCGGCCTGGCGCGGCTCAAGCACTGGATATCTTTGCGCCGCAAGCCGTTCCTCGATCCGAGTGCTGCGAACGTCGATCGGCCGAAAGGCATCGTACTGCTCGGCGTGCAGGGCGGCGGCAAAAGTCTGGCGGCGCGTGCGGTGGCGGGCGAATGGGGCGTGCCGCTGATGCGGCTCGACTTCGGTGCGCTTTACAACAAGTACTACGGCGAGACCGAGCGCAATCTGCGCAATGCTTTTGCGGCCGCCGAAGCAATGTCTCCGTGTGTGCTGTGGATTGACGAGATCGAGAAGGGAATTTCAGTCGACGGCGGTGATGGCGACGGCGGCGTGTCGCGCCGCGTGCTCGGTAGCCTGCTGACGTGGATGTCGGAGCGAACGCAGCCGGTGTTCATCGTGGCGACCTCGAACGACATCTCGCAGCTGCCACCCGAGCTGATCC
>JACCSD010000316.1 GCA_013813185.1 Burkholderiaceae bacterium | reverse complement strand
GGCAGGGTCTGGCCAAGAGCGCGTTGCGTGATGACTTGGCGGCTTTGCAACGAGAGCTCACCGCCGATGCATTGCAGGCGGGTGGGCAAAGCGCGTGGGAAGTGGCGCAGCGTCCCGCTGTCGAGCGGGCTCAGCGGATGCTGACTGAGCTTGCCGACACCAAGTCGCCCGACCTGGCGATGTTGTCGGTCGCGCTACGTGAGCTGCGGCATTTGGCCTAGTGATCGGATGGGTCGCGCTCAACAGACAGGCGCACTGGAAGTCTCGCAATCCGCGACTCCTCGCATGACTACGCTAGCCGCGCGCTCGCCGGCGTAGGGTAAGGGGCGTCGAAAAAGAGAAACGCCATGAACGCCTCGACATCGAACGTCTTATCGCGCACCATAAGCCAGTCCACAAACGTGCGTGTCGGTCTGCTCGCACTCGTCGCCCTTATCGCGCCGTGGCTCGCAGCCTGGTTGCTGCCGTCGTTCGCTCAGCCGCAGTCGTTTCACGACTACGCGGACCAGCGCGTCTGGCTCGGTTTGCCGCACGCAGCCGACATGCTGTCGAACTTGCCCTTCCTCGTGGTCGGTGCGATCGGACTTCACTTCGTGTTGCGCGGCTGGCGTACGAATGGCAATGCATTTTCCGATCAACGCGCGGCATGGCCGTACGCGTTGCTGTTCGCCGGTGTTGTGCTGACCGCGTTCGGCTCCGCCTGGTATCACGCGCAACCGAACGACACGACCCTGCTCTGGGATCGACTTCCGATGGCGCTCGCTTTTGCAGGACTGGTTGCCGGCATTTTGACGGATCGCGCGGCACAACGGAGTTTTGGTTTACTCGTTGCGTTCGCGACGGTCGGTGCCGGCACCGTGCTTTACTGGACCGCCTCCGGAAATCTGGTGCCCTACCTGGCGATGCAGGCGGGCTTCATCGGCACTGCGTTGATCGCGACGGCTTGCATAGCGTCGCGCTACACGCACGCAAACCGCATTTACGCCGCCGCTGGGTTGTATGCCGCAGCCATCCTCTTCGAACGCCTCGACCATCAGGTGTACGCGCGGCTGGAAGGCTGGATCAGCGGCCACACGCTGAAGCATCTGTTTGCGTGCGCGGCGATTTTGTCGATCTTGTCGATGCTGCGCGCAAGGCAACATGCGGCGACAAACGAGTTGCGGAAATCAACGTTCTGATTGCGCATTCGTAATCCTGGCGTTCGCAAAACGGCGGGCATCACTCTTTACATTGCACTCGTTCGCTCAACGTGAGCGGCGAAACATGATGGATAGTGATATGACTAAGCGTTTACCGGTTTGGTGGCAATGGCGACTGGGGCGCTTGCGTTGCCATTCCTGGCCAGTGCGAATGAGTTTTCGCACAATGTAGGTGGCGAGCGCGGTGTCGACGTCTCATTGTTTTGCCTGCGCGGGGGCCGGGAACAGAAGCTGGAAGCGGACACCATAAGGCCCGCTTTCCGCTTCGACGCGACCGCCGTGCAATCGCATGATCGAGTCCACGATCGAAAGCCCCAAGCCGGCTCCCTCCGCAGTTGATTGATGCGCGTTCGCTCCGCGCGTAAAGCGACCGAAAATACGTTGCAATTCGCTCGTGGTTAATGCGTGCGCGTTGTTTTCGACCTGTAGGGCCACGAAGTCCTGGGCTGTCAACGCGACGTTGACGCTGATCGCTGAGCCTTCTTCCGAATAACGCACCGCGTTTGACAGGAGGTTGGTGATCGCCCGCCGTGCCATCGATCGGTCACATGCAGCGTTTCCGTTACCAATGACTTCGATCTTCTTTCCCTGCTCGGCTGCAGCTGCTTCGAAGAACTCCGCGACACTGCGTGCTTCATCCGCCAGATCGACGGTTTCAAGATTTAGCTTCAGCATGCCGCGGTCGACGCGGGCCAGAAACAGCATTTCCGACACCATGCGCTGCAGCCGCTCCACCTCGGCGAGATTCGAGTGCAGCGCGTCCTCGTACTCGGCGCGAGTCCGCTCGCGCCCGAGTGTCACCTGCGTTTGCAGCAGCAGATTGTTAAGCGGTGTCCGCAGTTCGTGCGCAATGTCGGCCGAAAATTCTTCGAGCGTACGAAACGACGCCTGAAGTCGATCGAGCATACGGTTGATCGAATCGATCAGGCCGCGGATTTCAGCAGGGGCGTCTTCGGAACGAAGCGGTTGTCCGAGCCGGTGCGCGGTGACCCATTCGGCCTCGCGCGCTATCACGGAGATAGGCGCCAGGCCGCGGCGTGCGATCACCCAACCGAGCGCGGCGCTGGCAAGGATGCCGAGCGCCCCCGCGATCAGCATTGCGCCCACAAAGCGCTCGAGCAATCTCTGTGCGGGACTGACGTCGACCGCGACGTACGCCATGAATTCGTTATTGGGCGATACGACGTGACGCAAGCGGCGTAGCCACCAGATGCCGTCCGCCATACGGACTTCTTCTACCGCCAGGGTCGACGAAATGGGGTCCGCGATATTGCGCTCGATCAGAGCCTGCAACTCCGGCGCCGGTGCTGCCAGCCACTGCGCGCCGTGACGGAGTCCGATCTGCAGGTGCGGATGGCCGATCCCGATTTCCGCAAATCGATTCGCGTTCGCGAC
>JACCSD010000286.1 GCA_013813185.1 Burkholderiaceae bacterium | reverse complement strand
TCAGCGTGTTGCTGTTGTTGGTGTTGCGCAGCCCGCGGTTCTTGCTGTGGGCTGCGTTGCCGACGGCGACCGGCGCTCTGGCAGGTCTTGCCGCGGTTGTGCTCGCGTTCGGCGCCATTCACGGCATTACGTTGGGATTCGGCCTGACGCTGATTGGCGAAGCGGTCGACTACGCGGTTTACGTTCAAGTACAGCGGCAGCGCGAGGACAACACGTCCCTGTGGCGCGACCAAAAGAACGGCGTGCTGGGGCGTGACCAGAAGAACGGCGTGCTGTGGCGCGACCAGAAGAACGCCGTGCTGTGGCGCGGCTTGTGGCTCGCGATGCTGACATCGAGCGCGGGCTTCGTCGCGATGATGCTGTCGGGCTTCGCGGGTTTGATGCAGCTCGGTTTGATGTCGATCGTCGGAATTGCGGTGGCGGCGTCGGTCGCGCGCTTCTGCCTGCCCGACGTGCTGCAACCGCTCGATGCATCGCGCCTGGCTCGGTTTGCGCCGCTCGCACGCTTTTCGATGCACGCGCCACGGCTGCGGATCGCGCTGATCGTGATCGCCGCTGCAGCGGCGTTGCTGCTGGTCACGCGCGGTGAGCGCCTGTGGAACGATCAACTGGCCGCGATATCGCCGCTGGCGCGCGGTTCGGGCGAGCTCGATGCGCGATTGCGCAGCGACACCGGACTTGGAGATCTGCGCTTTGTGCTCGCACTCGAAGGGGCGACCCGGGACGAGGCTATTACTCGCGCCGAAGCACTGCACGATCGGCTCAACAATCTGAAATCACGCGGGGCGCTCACCGGGTTCGACTCTCCCGCTGCGCTAATCCCGAGCGTCGCGACCCAGCAAGCGCGGCGTGCCGCGCTGCCGGACGCAGCGACGCTGCGCGAGCGTTTGACGCGGGCGCTCGCCGACAGCGCGCTGCGCGCGGAAGCGTTCGAGCCGTTTATCGCAGACGTGAAACGCGCGCGCGAGCTTGCGATCGGGCCCGACTACTATGCGGGCACCGCGCTCGGCCAACGCGTGGCCGCCCAGCTTGTCGAGCGCAAGCTCGGAACAGGTTCCGATGCGGTTGCGTTGATCACACTGGCCGGCGTCAAGGATGGCGCCGCGGTCGCTGCCGAGGTGAAGGACGCCAGGGGGGCGTCGTTGATCGATCTGACCAACGTGCAGTCGCTGGTCGCAGACTACCGGGCGCGCGCGGCGTGGGCAGCGTTGGGAGGGGGAGCGTTGATCGTGCTGATTCTGGCGGTGCAGCTGCGAAATCTACGAGCGACCGCTCGCATCGTGGTGTCGGTCGCGGTGTCGATGGTGATCACCGCGGCCGTCCTCGTTCTGATCGATGGAGCGCTGACGCTGTTTCATCTGGTGGCGCTGCTGCTGGCGGCCGGCATCAGCACCAACTACGCACTGTTTATCGGCATGCCGCGCGCCGATCGTCCGATCGAGTCGGCTACCGAGGCGCTGCCCGTTACGCTGTCGGTGACTCTGGCAGCGGGAACGACCTTGATCGCGTTTGCGACGCTGGCGGCATCGACGACACCGGTGTTGCACATGATCGGTATGACCGTGGCGATTGGCGCGACGATTGCATGGGTCGTCAGCATGGCGCTCGCCCCCGGCCCGGCACGCCGGTCCAAGGGCGCATGACATTCGAATCGGTTGCCGTCAGCGCGCACACTGCGACAACGGCCGTCGGCCGCGGTCAAGGCGCATTGCTTGACGCGTTGCGCACGCGGCGCGGCGGGCTGAAGCGCTATCAAGCGCGCCAGGATTTCGCATCCGATAGCGAGGGGCCGGCGCTCGCTACCTGGATCGGCGAAGTCGAAGGTTTGCAGTCGATCACGCTGCCGCAGCAGTGGTCGCGTTATGACTGCCGCAACAATCGCCTCGCATGGCTCGGACTTCATCAGGATGACTTTGTCGCGCAGGCGCGCGCGGCCGTCGCGCGCTACGGGGCCGCGCGCGTCGCGGTCATCATCGGCACCAGCACATCCGGTATCGCGCACGCCGAAGGCGCGTATCGCGCGCGCGACTCCCAAGGCCGACTGCCGGAATCGTTCAGTTATTCGACGACCTTGAATAATTTCTCGGCGCCGGCGCTGGTGGCGCACGCGATCGGCGCCTCCGGCCCGACGTTCGCGATCTCCACCGCGTGCTCGTCGAGCGCCAAGGTGTTTGCCGCTGCTGCGCGGTTGATGCAAGCTCGCTGGATCGATGCCGCGATTGTCGGCGGCGTCGATTCGCTGTGCCTCACCACGTTGTGCGGATTTTCCGCGCTCGACTTGTTGTCGCCGCATCCGTGCCGCCCCTTCGATCGTGCGCGCAGCGGCATCTCGATCGGTGAAGGCGCAGGATTCGCGCTGCTCGAGGCGCGCGCGCAAGCCCCCGCTTACCTGCTCGGCGCAGGCGAGTCGAGTGATGCGCACCACATGTCGACGCCTCACCCCGAAGGCCTCGGCGCGCGCCTGGCGATGTCCGGCGCGCTCGCGAGCGCGGGCCTGACGCCGGACGCCGTCGACTACGTCAACCTGCACGGCACCGCGACCCGTTCCAACGATCCCGCCGAGGGCCGGGCGGTGGCCGGTGTATTTGGAAGTACGGCCAGCAGCTCGACCAAGGGTTGGTTCGGTCACTTGCTCGGTGCAGCCGGCATCGTCGAGTCGATCGTGGCCCTGCTCGCGCTTGAACACGGCATGCTGCCTGGCACCTTGAATACGACCGATCCGGACCCTGATTGTCCCAACGCGGTGCTGCTCGACAACGAAGCACGCGACATCGACGTGGTGCTGTCGAATTCCTTTGGCTTCGGCGGCAGCAATTGCAGCGTTGTTTTCGGTCGCGAGAACAGAAGGCCGAACGTCTCGTGATTGCGTGCGCTGTGATTGGAATCGGCGTCTTTGGGCCGGGGTTACCCGACTGGAGCACGGCACGCCAAGTGTTGTCGGGCAGCGCGCCGTATGTGCGGGCCGACAACGCTGCGCCCGCGAGTGGTCTTCTGCCCGCGGCCGAACGGCGGCGCGCGACGCCATCGACGCGGATCGCGCTGACTGCTGCGCAGCAGGCTTTGACGCACGCCGAGCTCGACGCCACAGAAGTGCCTGCGGTGTTCGGCAGCAGCTCGGGCAATCCCGACATCATTCACGACATCTGCGCGATGCTGGCTGCGGGTGACTATCAAATTTCGCCGACCAAGTTTCACAACTCGGTGCACAACGCGGCGTCGGGCTACTACAGCATCGCAGTCGCGAGCCATCGCGCGGTTACCAGCCTGTGCGCGTTCGACGGCACCGCTCCGGCAGCGTTGCTGGAAACCGCAGTGCAGGCGGGCGCCGCGCAGACGCCGGTGTTGATGGTTTGCTATGACCTGCCGTATCCGTTTCCGCTATCCGAAGCGCGGCCGACGATCGACGCGTGGGCGCTCGCGCTGGTGCTGGCGCCGGCGGCGTTCGAGCCCGCCGTAGCGCGCCTGACGCTGATCGACGGCGCCGGGCAGGAAGCCGCCGACACGGCTTTGACCGACATCGCACTGGAGTCGATTCGTCTCGGCAACCCGACCGCGCGGATGTTGCCGCTGTTCGCAGCGCTGGCACAGCCAAATGTGCGCGCGGTCGTACTTCGTCAAGGCAACGGGCATCCGCTGCGGGTCACGGTCGCGCCATGTTGATGCCTTCGATCGACACGCTTCTACCGCACGCCGGCCGCATGCGGTTGATCGACCGCATCGTGTCGTACGACGAGCAGCGGATTGTTTGCGAAAGCGATTCGCATCGCGCCGCAGAGCACCCGCTGGCGGACGGCGGCACGCTTTCGATCGTTGCCGGCCTCGAATACGGCGCGCAGGCGATGGCGATTCATGGCGGCCTGCTGGCTGCGATGACGCAGCCGCAGCGCAATCGCGCGCGCCACGGTTTTCTGGTGGCGGCATCCGACCTGCGCTGGTTCGTTGAGCGGCTCGACGCATGCGCGGCGCCGCTGACCATCGAAGCAGTCAGTGAGCTCAGGTCCGACCATCAGGTGGCCTATCGATTCGAAATTCGCGCGGCCGATCTGACGTTGTTGACAGGTCGCGCCAGCGTTTGGCTGGACGCGCCGCAGGGCCGTTAACGGTTTCGGCATGGCGGAGAAAAATTCTGCCGGCGGCGAATCGCTCGCGCTGGCGCCCCGCGTGTGCCTGACTCGCTTTGATTCGCCGTTGACCCCTGCCTGGAAAACCGCGCAGATAGCGCAATTGACGACTACCGAACAGGTGCGGCTGGCGCGCATCGAGCGCCCGTTGCGGCGCGAGCAGTTCATAGTGGGCCATTGCATGCTGCGCCAGGTACTGGCCGCTGCCGGACAGCAGGATGCGGCGATCGAAGTCGACGCCGAAGGCCGGCTAGAGCTGAGCGCAAACGTGCCGCTCTTCGCCAGCATTGCGCACAGCGCGAGCGCGGTCGCGGTCGTAGTGGCCGGCCTTCCGGTCGGGGTCGATCTCGAATCGATGCAGCCGCTACGCGATCCGCGCGCGGCGGCCGCGATGCTCGGCCTTCCGGCCGAGGGTGCCCAGGATGCGGGTGCGGTCCTGCGTGCGTGGGTGGCCGCCGAAGCCCGGGTGAAAGCGGGCCCCGAAGCGCTCGCGCAGGTCTGGCGGACACGTTGGGAGCGCTGTCAACTCGCTGTTGCGGGAGCCGCAAACCAGCCGCTTACCCGAGTGCTCGACGGGATCACCGGGATTTACAATGCCGTCGAATTGGAGTGGGAAGCGGTCTAACGGCGCGGTCGACGGGGTATGGACGAGCCAGGGACGCCCGTAAGCGGCACAAGGTGACATGAATGGCAGGAGTCCTGTCCGAGAGCGCCGACACCGGGCGCGAAAAGCCGATGCGGCCGCCCTCCGCGGCGAGCCATCGCTTTGCCGCCGGCGCTGGCCGCGTCGCTCGTTCGATCGGGCAAATCGCGTTGTTTGGAGTATTCGCCGTCATTGGCGCTCTGATGAGCGGGCTGATCGTGCCCGCGTGTTGGCTGTTCGTTCGCAATCCGGTGCGCCGTGCGTGCGCAGTGCGCAGCGTCGTTTATCGACTGATGTGCAACTACGTCCGCAGCATGCGGGCGTTGCGTCTGATCGACCTTGAAATTAGCGGCCTTGATGCCGCTCCGGCGCCGGGTTCGCTGATCGTCGCCAATCATCCGTCGCTGATCGACGCGCTCATCTTGTTGGGTCATGTTAAAGGCGCCGTCGTGGTCGCCAAGCGCTCGCTGCAGGTAAGCTTTTTTACTGCCGGCGGCATTCGCGGCGCAAATTACGTGGTCAACGCCGACGCGCTGTCGCTCATTGAGGAGTGCCGCGCTCGCATTGCGGCGGGCGAATCGCTGGTCCTGTTTCCTGAGTGCACGCGCACCGCAGACGACGGTGTGATTCGGCTGCAGCGCGGCGCCGCGCACATTGCGGTGCGCTCGGGCTGCCCGGTGATACCGGTCACGATCGAATTTTCGGAGCCGCTGTTGACCAAAAAGAGTCGCTGGTGGCTGGCGCCGAGGGTGCGGCCGAGCGTGCGCGTCGTCGGGCACCCCGCCATCGACTCGGCGCAGTTTCTGCATGGCGCTCGCAGCGTGTCGCTCGCCGCGCGTCAGTTAACCGAACATTTGCGTCAGTTGTACGTCAAGGAGCTTGCCCGCCGTGGATCCGCTTGAAAACGAAATCGCCCAGTTGATCATCGAGTGCACGGGGCTGGAAGACATGCAACCCGAAGACATCGATCCGGTCGCGCCGTTGTTCGTCGAAGGACTCGGGCTGGATTCGATCGATGCGCTGGAGATCGGCGTTGCACTTGCCAAGCGCTATGGAGTGAAGCTCACCGCCGACAACGAGAATAACCGTCGGCATTTTGCAAACGTGCGCGCGTTGGCGGCCTTCGTCGCCAGCCAGCGCGGCGCGCAGGCGGCCTAGCAACATGAAGCGCGAAGACTTCCCACTGGCGAGCATGCAAACGGTGCCGGCGGCCGGTGTTGCGATCGACCGCGTCGAGCTCTGGTCGCGCGACTTTCTGCAGCGCGAATTCGCGATCGGTGCCGACCGGCTGGCGCCGAGTGCCGATCTCTATCAGGATCTCGATCTGGACAGCATCGACGCCACTGAAATCATCATGAAGTTCAACGAGGCGTTCGACCGCGAGGTCGATGCGCGCGAGTTCCGCCGCGTCCGCACACTGTCCCAAGCGCTCGACCTCCTGCTGCGCTGATTTCCTACCCGCAGTACATCGGCACGCTCATTTGCCCACCGGTCTAACTACAGCGCTTCGCGTTTGCGTCATCGTGCCCGTGTACGACCACCATGAAGCGCTGTCGCGCCTGGTCCACGCGCTGCGTTTAACCGGTCTCAAGTGCTGGCTGGTCGACGACGGCAGCCACGCGCCGTGCGCGCAAGCGGTGATATCGCTGTGTGCCGAAAATCAGGAATGGCTGCAGCGGCTGCGGCTCGAACGCAATCAAGGCAAAGGCGCCGCGGTGTTCGCCGGTCTGCGGGCCGCACACGCGGCGGGATTTACGCACGCCGTGCAGATCGATGCCGATTTGCAGCACGATCCGTCGCGCATCGGCGAGTTCGTGGCCGCGGCCGAACGCAATCCGGGCGCCGTCATCAACGGTGTGCCGCAGTACGATGCCAGCGTGCCAGCGGTCAGGCTGCACGGCAGGCGCATCACCACCGTTTTGGTATGGGTCCACACACTATCGCGCAAGATCGCCGATGCGATGTGCGGATTTCGGCTGTACCCGATCGCGCCGGCAGTCGCGCTCGATGATCGAGTCCGCATAGGTCGGCGCATGGAGTTCGACGCCGAAATCATTGTGCGGCTGTTCTGGGCCGGTGTTCCGGTCGTGAATGTGAAGACGCCCGTCACCTATCCTGCGGATGGTGTTTCTCACTTCCGGATGCTGCGGGACAATCTGCGCATGGCCTGGCTGCATCTGCGTTTGCTGGCGGGAATGTTGTTGCGTCTTCCAGGATTATTGCCGCGCCGGCTGGCGGGTAAGGCGCCATAGTGAACACTGTCGACATGCCCGCCATGCGCAACCCACCGCGGCGCCCCGACTCGCATTGGGCGTCGCTGCCCGAATCGGGAACTACAGCGTGGTTGTGGATCATGTACCTGAGCTATGTGTGGATCGGCCGGCCGCTGTATCGAACGCTCGCGTGGCCGGCTTCCTGGTATTTCATTACGGTGCGGCCGGTGGCGCGGCGAGCGTCAATCGAATACCAGCGCCGCATTGGTGTGCTGCCCGCGAGCGCCGGCGCGTGGCAAGCGTGGCGCGCATCCGCACTCCACGTGCGCCGCTTTGCCGACGCGCTGCTCGATAAAGCGCTGGTGTGGACCGGCGGCCTCACACTCGACGACATTCGGCGCGAAGTCGATCCGCGCTTCGACCAGGCGGTCGACGAAAATCGTGGCGGCGTGCTGGTCGTCGCGCATTTCGGCAATCTCGAAGTGCTGCGTCGATTGGGCGAGCGCGCCAAACAGTTGCGGCTGCATATCCTCGTGCACACGCGGCACGCCGAGCGCTTCAACCGGATGCTGACGCGCATGAATCCGGAAAGCGCCGAGCGCCTGTTGCAGGTTACCGACGTCGACACTGCGACGATCGCGCACCTCGCGACGCGTGTTGAGCTCGGCGACTTTGTAGTGATCGCCGCCGACCGCGTGCCGGTGACGAGTGAACGCGTGCTCGACGTTCCTTTCCTGGGCGCGGACGCTGCGTTTCCGATCGGACCGTGGGTGCTCGCCGCGGCGCTCGATTGTCCCGTCTACTGGCTCGCGTGCTATCAGCGCCCGGCCGACCACGGGCGTTACACGCTGGTGTGTGAGCTGATGCGCGACCGCATCGTGCTGCCGCGCAAGACGCGCGAGGCGGCGCTGCGCGAGGTGATCGCCGATTACGTTCAGTACCTCGAACGCGCATGCCGCGAAGCGCCGCTTGCATGGTTCAATTTCTTTCCGTTCTGGCGAGTGCGTAAATGAGTGCGGGCGAAGTAAAGGCCGGCGCGGTGCTGGTTACCGGCTCGAGCCGCGGCATCGGGCGCGCCACCGCGCTGCGCCTGGCGCGCGATGGCCACGACGTCTGGCTGCACCATTCCGGCCAGTCCGATTCCTCCGACGCGATCGACGCCGTAGCATCCGAAGTGCGACAACTCGGCCGCACAGTCGATGTGCTGGTCTTCGACATCGCCGATCGTGCCGCCTGCGCGCAAGCGCTGGGAGCGCAGCTCGAGGCACGGGGCGCCCCCTACGGCGTCGTGTTAAATGCAGGGATCGTGCACGACCAGGTGTTTCCGGCGCTGTCCGGCGAGAACTGGGACCGCGTCTTGCGCACTAACCTCGATGGCTTCTACAACGTGCTGCACCCGCTGGTGATGCCGATGATCCGGCGGCGGTTGCCGGGCCGCATCGTGACCCTGGCGTCGGTCGCGGCGCAGATCGGCAACCGCGGGCAGGTCAACTACAGCGCGTCGAAAGCGGGCATCATCGGCGCCACACGATCTCTCGCGCTGGAGCTTGCAAGTCGCAACATCACGGTCAACTGCGTGGCGCCGGGGTTGATCGCCACCGACATGACGCGCGAATTGCCGGTCGACGAAATGAAGAAGATGATTCCTGCAGGTCGTATCGGTGAAGCCGTAGAAGTGGCAGCAACGGTCGCGTTTTTGCTTTCCGCCGATGCGGCTTACATCACTCGGCAAGTCATTGGCGTCAACGGCGGCCTGGCGCCATGAACGAGCGCGTGAACGAGGCACAACGCGTTGCGCCTCACCACCCGCTGACCGAGTACTACGCCGATGAGGCTGCCCGTCAGGGCTGGTTGCGCGGCGTGTTTGATTCGACCGCTGGCGATTACGACCGCGTCGAGTCGCTGATGGCGTTCGGCAGCGGTCCGTGGTACCGGCGCCAGGCGCTGACACGCGCAGGACTCGCGCCTGGGATGCAGGTGCTCGACGTCGGCACCGGCACCGGCCTCACTGCGATCGAAGTGGCGCGCTTGACAGGAAGCGGCGCCAACGTCACCGGTGTCGATCCGAGCGTCGGGATGCTGGCCAATGCGCATTTGCCAGCCGGCATGCGCGTGGTCGAGGGCTGCGCCGAAGAGCTGCCCGCGGCGGACGGCTCGTTCGACTTCGTCAGCATGGGTTATGCGCTGCGTCACGTAGCCGATCTGCGCGCCGTGTTCGGTGAATTCTTTCGCGTGCTGCGCCCTGGAGGACGCGCGTGCGTGCTCGAGATCACGCGTCCGTCCGGCGCCAGCGCTACGCGCTGGCTGCGCCTATATATGCGTTATGTGGTTCCGGCGCTGGCGCGTGTGGTCGGCCGTTCGCGCGATATGCCGCAGTTGATGCGTTACTACTGGGATTCGATCGAAGCGTGCGTGCCGCCGCAGGAAGTCATCGAGCAATTGCGCCTGGCCGGATTCACGACCGTCACCCGCCACGTCGTGTTCGGCATTTTCTCCGAGTACGTCGCGGTCAAGCCAGAGTGAAATCGCCCGCAGCGCAGACCTCGCGCTTCAACGTTCACCAGGCGCTGCCGCCGCGCGCATGGCAGCCGGGTCCGTTGCATTGGCTGCTGGCCGGCAGCCACGCCGCGGGGGTGGCGTCGATCGCGGTGCAGCCTGCACTCTGGCCATGGGCCGTCGGTGCAATGTTCGGCAGCCATGCGTTGAATTTCGCGTTCGGGCTCGCGCCCGGCAGTGCCGCGCTCGGTCCGGTGATCTCCAAACTTCCCTTGTCTGCCGCTGAGCGCGGCGAGATTGCGTTGACGTTCGACGATGGTCCCGATGCCGAATTGACTCCGCGTGTACTCGACTTGTTGGACGAAGCCGGAGCGCGGGCGACTTTCTTTTGCGTCGGCGCGCGCGCCCGTGCGCATCCGCACCTGGTGCGCGAAATCACGGCGCGCGGACACGCGGTCGAGAACCACGCGTTCGAACATTCGCGCGCGATGGGCTTTTTCAGTGTGCGGCGGCTGGTGCGCGACATCGGCGACGCGCAGAAGACGTTGGCTGACATCACCGGCAGCGCGCCGAACTTCTTCCGCGCACCGTTCGGAATCCGTACCCCGCTGACCGAACCGGCACTGGCGCGTCTCGGGCTGCGCTGCGTCGCCTGGAACATCCGGTCGCTCGACAGCGTCGATAGCAACCCGACCCGCGTCGCGTCGCGCATTGCGCGGCGGCTCGCGCCGGGTGCGATCGTCTTGATGCACGATGGTTTGGAAGGCCGGCGCAGGCGCGCCACCGCCAATGCGCCGAGCGTGCTCGGCGCGCTGCCGCTGGTGTTGGCGACGCTGCGCGAGCGAGCGTGGCGCTCAGTCACGTTGCGCAGCGCGCTGCCCTCGTGATGGCGGCACGCGACCCGGCGGCCAGCGCATCGGTCGCGTGTGCAGCGACTTCCCACGACTCCTCCGAAGCGCTCGGGTCTGCTGAGGACTTGTCGCCTCGATCGGCTGCACCTGATCGCGTCGCCCACTCGGAGCCCGCCTTCCGCAGGCTCGCGACGCACGCGGCCGCGCGCTATCGGCCGGCGGGCCGCAGTCCGTATTACTTCGCGCGCGGAAAGCTGGGCGGCGATCCGGTGTTTGCAGTGTTGTTGCGCGATGGTCAGATCAAGGACGGCGCGCGCATCGTCGACGTCGGCTGCGGGCTTGGGATATTGGCGGCACTGTTGATGGCGGCTTCCGAGCAATATGAGTCAACGCCATCCGATTGGCCGTCAACCTGGACGCCTCCGCCGCGGCGCTGGACATTGCGCGGCTTTGATCTGCGAAGCAACGCCATCGTGGCAGGGCAGCGCGCACTCGCCGATGTTCGTGATCGCGTGACGCTGTCGGTCGATGACGTGCGCCAGATCATGCTGCCGGAATGCGACACCGTTGTCATGCTCGACGTGCTCCACTACATCGATCCGGCTGCGCAGACAAGGCTGTTAACGAATGCGCACGCTGTGTTGGCGCCGGCAGGTACCTTGCTGCTGCGCGTCGGCGACGCGGCTCGCAACTGGCGCTTTCGATTTACATCAGCCGTCGATTGCTGGGTTTCACTTGCGCGCCAAAAATCTTGGCCGCGGTTTTACTGCCGTCCGCTGGCCGAATGGACATCGTTACTCGACGGTATCGGCTACTCGGTGGTCGCGCAGCCGATGAGCCAGGGCACGCCGTTCGCTAACGTCCTGTTGATTGCAACGAAGCGCACGCCGCCTGAACGATGATGGCCAGCACAATCCGCTCGATCGATGCCTCCCCTGCCGAGCGCAAACGCCGCGCGCGCGAGCGGCTGATCACGCTTACGCGGCTGATGGATTCCGCAGTCGATCTGCCGGTGTTGCGCACGAAGGTCGGTCTTGACGCGCTGCTCGGCCTGGTCCCGATCGCGGGCGATCTGTTGTCGGCCGCCATCGGTGTGTATCTGATTACGCAAGCGCGCGAACTCGGCGCATCGCGCTGGCTGCAAGCAAAGATGCTCCGCAATCTGGTGGTCGACGCCGCGGTGGGCTCGGTCCCGCTGGCCGGCGACATTTTCGACGTCTACTTCCGAGCGCACCGCCGCAATCTGAAACTTCTGCAGCAGCATCTGGGAGAACCGTATCTGGATGAAGCGGGTGCGGATGCCTTCATCGCCGACGCCAATCCCGAGCGCGCGGTGCGGCGGCGCTAGGCGCGCACGCTCGTTCAGACCTTGATCCGCGCGAGGTCCGCTGCCGCGTATTTTAGTTAGGTCGCCAAAGCGAGCCGCGCTGCTTCGTCCGCGGTCAAGCTTCCGCCTTCCTTCATCAGTCGAGCGAGTTCGCCTGGCTTGACGCTCGCGCGAAGCGCCTCGAGCAACTGGTCGCGCGCGCGCCGTTCGTTGAACTGGCGCACGTAGCCCGAGCGCTGGTTGAGTTCATCGGCGCAACCGAGTACCTGGGCGGCGTCGAACGGCCGCCCGCGCTTCAGGGCGAGCAGGCCCAGATGATCGAGGAAGCTCCAGATCGAGCCCTGCTGCCGCAACAGGGGCAGGGCTTCCCGCGCCAGTTGCAGCGCTTCGTCGAGCTGCCCGGCAGCGGTCAGTGCGGCGCTCAAATTGGCAACTGCGAAGCTTTGCCAGTTCGTCATTCGATCGCGGCGGATCAGTGCCACCAGTTCGCGGCCGCGGGCGATCGCTTCGGCCACATCGCCTTCTGCGAACACCGCGTCGATCAGATTGGTCAACGAAACGGTTGCAAAGCGCGTGTCGCCGAGCGCTCGCTCGAGTTGCAGGCGCTCCTCCCACGCAGCGCGCGCTTCGGAAACCCGATGGCTTTCGGTAAATATAAAGCTGCGCGCACTCAGCATCGGGTGTTTCAAGCCGAGCGGCCACGACTGATCGTAGAGCGCGGCTACTTCGGCCAGCATCGCTTCCGCGCCCGCGGCATCGCCCGCTGCTGCGCGAGTTCGCGCGCACTCGGCAAGCGCAACGTACAGCTCCTGCCGGTCAGAAAGTTGGCGATAGAGCTCGATCGCGCGTTCACCGGACGCCAGGGCGGGCCCCGCCGCCAGCGACCGATTGCGGCCCAGTTCGAGATATCCGTTGTGCAGGCGTGCCTCCAGGCGCAGCGGCGTCGCCGGACCGATCAGGCGAATCGCCTGATCGCATCTTCGCAATCCTTCGGCGTGCAGGCCGACATCGCGCCAGAGCCAGCTCGATGCTCCGGTCAGCGCGATTGAGAGATCGGCCTCGCCTGCTTCGGCGGCCCAATCGAGTGCCGCGCGCAGGTTGTCAATCTCGGCCGCGTAGCGGTCTATGCGCGCGCCGCTGGTCGTGGTCCAGTACTCGTCGCGCGAGCGATCGAATATGGCCAGCAGTGCTTGGGCGTGCTGGCGCAGCACCGCATCCCGCTCGCCTGAGTCCGCCAGCCGCTCGAGCGCGTATGCGCGCCCCGATTCCAGCAGCCGATATCGAGGTTCGGATCCCGCTTCAACCACAACCAGCGATTTATCGACCAGTGCGCCCAGTATCTCGAGAACCGACCACTCGTCGATCGTGCCTGCACTGGCCACGCGCTGAGCGCTTTCGAGTCCGAAGGTGCCGGTGAACACGCCGAGCCGGCGAAACACAGTCTGCTCGTCGGGCGTCAGCAAACCGTGGCTCCATTCGAGCGCAGCGCGCAGCGTCTGGTGACGGCGCAGCGCGAGGCGTGAGCCCGCGGTCAGGACGCGGAAGCGATCGTCGAGTTTTGCTCGCAGGCCATCGACACCGAGCAGCGGAACCCGCGCCGCCGCCAGCTCGATCGCAAGCGCGATGCCGTCGAGTCGGCGACAGATGTCGACCACGATCGGCAAGGTGCCTTGGGTCAGCACGAACGCCGGAGCCACGGCCTGGGCCCGCGCCACGAACAGCGCCACCGCGCCGATGTGGCGCGAGACATCAAGCGGTACGTTTTCCGGCAAGGCCAATGTGCCGAGGCGATAGACCTGTTCGCCCGCCAGACGCAGCGGTTCCTGGCTGGTCGCAAGGACGCGGACCGAGGGTGCTTCGCGCCGCAGGGCGGTAACGATCTCGGCGACCGCGTCGAGCAAGTGCTCGCAGTTGTCGACGACGAGCAGCATCCTGCGTCCACGCAGGATTGCTGCGAGATCGACTGGCTTCGGCTCGGCGCCTAGCTGCACGTCCAGCGCTCGCGCAACGGCGCTGATAGCGAGTGCCGGGTCGGCGATCGATGCCAGTTCGACCACCCAGACCCCGTCGGCGAAGTCGTCCCGCGCGCCCCACGCGGCGGCTTGGGCCATGCGAGTCTTACCAAGCCCGCTCGGGCCCACGACGCTGACCAGCAGATGCTGCTCGATCAACTCGCTCAAACGTGCGAGGTCTTCATCGCGGCCGTAGAGAGGCTGCAATTGGGCGGGCAGGTTGGTCGGCGGCTCCGTAGTTGACAACGAGGATTCGACAGCGGCTTGGGCAGGGGTTGGCTGGATCGCGCCGTCGAGCGCCGCGCTGAACTGGTAGCCGCGACCGGGGATCGTTGTGATCGCGGCCGGGCCGAGCAACTTGCGCAGTGTCACGACCTGAACTTGCAGGTTGTTCTCCTCTACGACGCGTTTTGGCCACGCCAGCTGCATCAACTCGCTCTTGGGTACAGCGCGATCCCGCCGCTCGACCAATGCCCACAGGACATCGAAGGCGCGGCCGCCTAGCTTGACCGGGACGTCGTTCTCGAAGAGCTGGCGCTGCACCGGCTGCAGACGGAAGCGACCGAAGCGCAGTTCGGACTGCGGTTGCAGACAGGGTTCAACAGGCTGTCGATTCATCGTGAGTCGGCGCGGGAACCGGCGGGTGGTGCTGAGCTTAATCCGCGGCCGCGGCTTTAAGGATTTTTAAGCCCCGTCTCAACGACCTTAGAGGCGCTTCAGCCCGACGATTCGTCTACGCCAACCCTTCAGCCCGAGAGGAACCATGATGATCAAGCAGGAACCCGCAATCACCGTTCAGGAAGTGTCGATGCAGGAGTGGGCGATGCTGGCCTTTCATGCCGAGCGGGCG
>JACCSD010000256.1 GCA_013813185.1 Burkholderiaceae bacterium | reverse complement strand
CGTCCGACTCGATGAAGATCACCTGCGCACACCCTTCGTGCGCGTAGATCTTCGCCGGTAACGTTGTGGTGTTGGAAAACTCGAGCGTCACGTGTCCTTCCCACTCGGGTTCCAGCGGCGTTACGTTTACGATCACACCGCATCTCGCGAACGTCGACTTTCCGAGACACAGGACGAGAACGTTGCGCGGAACCCGAAAGTATTCGACCGTGCGCGCTAGTGCAAACGAGTTCGGCGGAATGATGCACACGTCGCTCTTCAGATCCACGAACGAATTGGGATCAAACGCCTTCGGATCGACAATCGTGCTGTTGATGTTGGTGAATATCTTGAATTCGTCGGCGCAGCGGATGTCGTAACCGTAGCTCGACGTGCCGTAGCTGATGACGCGCTTGCCGTTGACCTCTCGCACCTGCTGGGGCTCGAACGGCTCGATCATGCCGTGCGCGGCCATGCGGCGGATCCACTTGTCGCTCTTGATGCTCATCGATGGGTCGGAGTGCGGAAATGAATCGGCGATTCTACGTTTCCGGCGCGCCTCGATAGACTGCGCGCATGGACAGTCGATGGATCCCGGCTCGCGTCGGCAACGCAATGTCGGACGTTGACACGCCGGCGCTGATTCTGGATCTGGATCGATTCGAAGCGAATTCGGCGCGACTGATGGCCGCAGTGAAAGGGCGCGGGGTACGCGTGCGTCCGCATGCCAAGAGCCATAAATGCGTCGAGATTGCGCGCCGGCAGATTGCGGCGGGCGCGATCGGCATTTGCTGTCAGAAAACCTCGGAAGCCGAGCCATTCTTGGCCGGCGGCATCGCCGACGTATTGATCAGCAACGAAGTGGTGGGCGATCGCAAGACGTTGCAGCTCGCTCAGCTGGCAGCGCGCTACCCCGCTGCAAAGGTCGGCGTGTGCGTAGATGATTTGTATGCGGTGGCGCAACTGGCGCGTGCCTGCGAGCAAGCGCACGCGCTGCTGGACGTTTACATCGAGCTCGATGTTGGACATAACCGCGCCGGCGTGACCGAAATCACTACGGTCGTTGCACTCGGGCACGCCATCGCCGCACACGCGAGCCTCTCGCTGCGCGGTTTACACGCCTACTTTGGGAATGCGCAGCATCGGCGCAGCGTCGCCGAGCGGCGCGAGGCGATCGATGCTGCGACCGCGACGGCTCATTCTGCACGGCAGGCATTGGTCGCCGCCGGACTTCGATGCGATGTCGTCACCGGCGCCGGCACGGGCACGTTCATGCTCGAAGCAGCGGGCGGCGTGTACACCGAGATCCAGCCGGGCTCGTACGTGATGATGGACATCGACTATGCGAAGAACGAGCAGGGACTGTCCTGGCCCACGTTTGAACAATCGCTGATGATCCTGACAACGGTGATGAGCCGTCGCAACGATGCGCAGTCCGATCGCGCAACGCTGGACGCCGGCCTGAAGAGCTTTTCGACCGACTCAGGCCCGGCGCTGCCTGCCTTTGCCGGATGGCAGGTGCGAGCCGTGTCGGATGAGCACACTGTCCTGGAACGCACCGGTGCCGGGCCGGAGCTGGCGCTGGGTGACAAGCCGCTTCTGATTCCGGGCCACATTGATCCGACTGTCAATTTGCACGATTGGATCGTCGCCGTGCGCCACGGCAAAGTCGAAGCCGTGTGGCCAATCGACGCGCGCGGAGCTATCTTCTAGTGCATCCCGTAGACGCATGCTGAGGAGATACACCATGTCATTCGATCGTCCGATCGCACTCGCGCTTGCCGTCGCGGTGCTGGCTGTCAATCCCTGCATCGCTCAGACCTGGCCGAACAAGCCGATTCGCCTGATCGCAGTCTTTCCGCCCGGCGGCTCGGTCGATCAGGTCGCGCGCATTCTTGCGCAGCCGCTTTCGAAGCAGCTCGGCCAAAGCGTGGTTGTGGAAAATGTCGGCGGCGCGTCGGGGTCGATCGGCACCAATGCGGTGGCCAAAGCGGCGCCGGATGGCTATACGTTCGGCGTCGTGTTCGATACCCACGGCACCAATGCGAGCTTGATTCCGAACATTGCGTACGACACGCTGAAGGATCTTGAGCATGTGATGCTGATCGGCACGTCGCCGATGGCACTCGTAGGTTCTGCGAAGTCGCCGTACTCGAAGATGGCCGACGTGAGCAGCGATGCACGCACGATCAAGGGAATTACGATCGGCTCGATCGGCACCGGCAGTCTCGGACATCTGGCGATGATTCAGGCCGGTCAGCAAGCGGGCTGGGCGTGGACGCATGTTCCGTTTCGCGGCGGCGGGCCGTTGATGAACGACACGGTGGCAGGTCACGTGCCGCTCGGTATTGGCACCGTGTTTCTGGTGTTGCCGCACGTGAAGGCCGGTACCGTAAAACCGATCGCGGTGACGGGCGCAAAACGTCATCCGAGTCTGCCCGACACGCCCACGCTCGCGGAAGCCGGTGTCAAGAACTTCGAGGCGCTCGCCTATTGGGGCGTGATCGCGCCTGCGAAAACGCCGCCCGATCTCGTCAACCGCATGAATGCCGAAGTACAGAAAGCGCTGAAGGATCCTGCCGTCGCAGAGCGACTGGCAGCGCAAGGCATGACAGTCACCGGTCAAGGGCCGGGAGAATTCAAGTCGTTCATGCAAAAGGAACTCGACCGCTGGTCGAAGATTGTCAGGCAAAACCGAATCAGCGCGGGAAATTAGGGCCTGGTTTCTGGGGTGACCTGCAGTGCGATCAGGAATCGCGCGACCATGTTGTACGCAGCGGTGACGGCCACCAGCTCGACGACTGCAGCCGGCGACAGGCGCTGCTTTAGCGCGTCAAACGTCGAATCTGCAATCTTTACGTCGCGTGTGCTGGCGATCGCAAACGCTATCACCGCGCGCTGCAGTTCGTCGAACTGACTGCTTGTCGCTGCCGCATCCGGGTCGTTGAGTGCCTCCAGTTGCGCATCCGATGCACCTGCTTTTCTCAGCTCGGGCGCATGGTGGTGAAACTCGTAGTCCGCGCCGGTGAGTCGCGCTACCACGCAAATCGCAAGTTCGCGCAGAAACGGTGGCAGCGAAATTTCCTGCCGCAACGCCCGTAGGTAGGCATTCCACCCGCGTGCAAGCGGCTCTGACCACAGCAACATGCGGTCAAGGTTGAACAGCGCGCCGCCGCGCCGCGCCTCAATCTCCGCGACGAGCTCGGCATCGCGCGGCGCGAGCGCGGGCATCCAGGGTTCGATCCGCACAGTGTCCCTCCGGCTAATTTCTATTCTCTGAGCGATTCGGCGATATACCGCGTCACCTTCGGCGCTTCGGCGCCGACGTGAAACGCGTAGCGCCGCTCGCGCAAATCAGCGTCCGCCGCGGTGAAGCGATCGAAGCGCCGCAGATGATCGGCCCACGATTCGTCGAGAAAGTACTCGATGTAGTGCCCGGACTCACTCGTGTCGTGAAACAGTCCCCACGACAGCGCGCCCATCTGCAGCCGGTTGGCGCGGCTTTCACGCATCACCCCGGAGAACTCGGCCGCACGCGCGGGATCGATCCGATAATCGACCGTGACCATCACCGGCCCCATTTGGTGCTCGACCGGGAACGCAGGCACGGGTTCCTTCAGGATTCGCGCCGGCGTCAGGTCCTGCCCTTCTGCCGGCGTTGTGTGCAAACGCCCCGCCATCAGCAACAGCGCAATTCCCGCCGCCGCCGCGGCAACGAACGTCCATGGCACGTCAATCCAGCTGGCGACCTGCCCCCAAACTGCAGCACTGACCGATGTGGCGCCCATCATCGTCATCATGTAGATCGACATTCCCCGCGCGCGCACCCAGTCCGGCAGCGACAGCATCGAGGCGACTGTCAGCGTATTGACAACCGCTAGCCATGTAGCACCGGCCAGCAGCATCGCCGGAACCGCGCTCCACACATTCGGTGAAAAACCCACCGCCACCATGGCCAGCGCCTGCAGCAGCGCGCCGTCCCGCAGCAAGCGGTCGCGCGTGATCATCACGCGCAAACGCGGCAACCAGAAAGCGGTGGCGATCGCGCCGAGGCCCATAGACGCCAGCAACACCGTGTAGACCCAGGCGCCTCCATCAGGCATTCGTTTCGCGACCAGCGGCAAAAGGGCGAGCAGCGCGGTCGACTGCAGAAAGAAGATCGCGATACGCAACAACACCGCCCGCATCAGGGGCGATTGCGCGACGTACTGAAAGCCCACGCGCATCGCACCGATAAAGCGCTCGCCGGGAAGCACGCTCGCCTTGGGCTCGAGACGCCAGCGCATGATGACAAAACCCGCCGCCAGTGAGAGCGCCGCATTCAGCAGAAACACGTAGACGGTCCCCAGGCTCGCGATCAGCACACCCGCTACGACCGGCCCGACGATGCGCGACGTATTCATCGCGATGCCGTTGAGGGCGACTGCGGTCGGCAACTCCACCCGCGGCACAAGCTCCGGCACGATTGCCGCATAAACCGGCCAGCGCATCGCGAGTCCGATGCCGTTACCGAACGTCAACGCGAGCAGCAGCGGCGCGGTCATCGCATCGGCGGCAAGCACCGCGCAGAGAATCAGCGCGTTGGCGGCAACCCAGAACTGCGTAAACATGAACCAGCGGCGCCGATTCAAAATGTCGGCGAGAGCGCCACTCGGCAGCCCGAACAGCACAACCGGCAACACCGACGCCGATTGCACCAGCGCGACCATCACCGGCGACGTGGTTAGCGTCGTCATCAGCCACGCGGCGGCGACCTCGTGCATCCACATGCAGATGTTCGCGGTCAGCCACGTGCCCCATAGCAGACGGAACACCGGCCGGCGCAGCGGATCCCACGCCGACGGTACGACCTCGGGCGAAATGGTTTCTTGTCCGGAGGGCGGCTGCATGCGTCGATTGTATTGACGCGCACAATCCCGCGGCGGAATCATTGCGCTTCAAACGAAACTCGACGCCGATAGCTGTTACGGTTTTAGCGCCGCCCCTTGTCGCGCAGCGAAATCGGACGGTGGAGGACGCGGAGAAGTGAAGATCGGCAAGGTAGATATGAAGCCACTGCGCCTTTGGTCGCTCATCGGAGCTTTGGTCGTCCTTTACTTCCTGGCCGGCAAGCTCGGCCTTCAGTTCGCATTTCTGAATTCGAGCGCCACGGCAGTGTGGCCCCCCACTGGCATTGCACTCGCTGCGGTTCTGCTTCTGGGCTACCGCGTTGCGCCCGCGGTTTTAATCGGCGCCTTTCTCGTAAATATCACGACCACTGGATCGCTGTTGAGTTCGCTCGGGATCGCATCGGGCAACACGCTGGAGGCCGTCGTCGGAGCGTTTCTTGTAAACCGTTATGCAGGCGGAATCGCGGCGTTCAACCGCGCGCGGGACATCCTGTCGTTTTCATTCCTGGCGGGCCTCGTCAGTACTGCGATCAGCGCGACGATTGGCGTAACCAGTCTGGCGCTCACCGGTTACGCGGAGACCAGCCAACTCGGCGCGATCTGGCTGACATGGTGGCTAGGTGACGCGGCAGGGGCCCTGATCGTCGCGCCACTGATCCTGCTCTGGGGCACGACACGCAACCTTGGCCAGCTACGTCAACGACCCGCCGAGTCGATACTGCTTCTGCTGACCATCGTGGCGGTCGGTGCCCTGGTGTTCGTTTATTCGGGTTTGAACCGCTACCCGTTGCCTTTCTTGTGCATTCCTCCACTCGTATGGGCGGCATTCCGGTTCGGTCAAAGGGAAGTCGCCACCGGCGTCGCGATCCTGTCCGCGATCGCCGGCTGGGCGACGGTGAGCGGCTGGGGTCCGTTCGTGATGCAGAGCGAAAACGAATCGCTTCTGCTGCTGCAGGCGTTCATGGGCACGATTGCGGCGATGACGCTTCCGGTGGCCGCGCTGATCTGGGAGCGCAAGGCCGTTGAACTCGAGCGAGGGGTACTCCTCGAGCGCGAGCGCGCAGCGCGTGCCGACGCGGAAGCCGCAAATCTCGCGAAGGATGAGTTCCTGGCAATGCTGAGCCATGAGCTCCGCAATCCACTCGCTGCCATCGGCAATGCGACGCAGGTCCTGGTTGATCTCGAACGGCAGCACGCGTTCGGCGGCCGTGCGGTCGAAATCATTCATCGTCAGACGAAGCACTTGAGCCGACTCGTCGATGACCTGCTGGATGTCGGCCGCGTAACGGCTGGAAAAATCGTGCTGACGCGACTGCGGGTGAATTTGGCCGACGTGGTGGAGAAAAGCCTGGCGGTCTACCTCGTCGCCGGACGGTTGCAGGACTACCGCACCGAAGTCGAGTTAGCGCCCGTTTGGGTGAATGGCGATGCTGATCGCTTGAGCCAGATCATCGACAACCTACTGACGAACTCGATCAAGTACACGCCGGCCGGCGGGCTGATTCGCGTTCAGACGCTGCTGGACGGCGATGAAGCGGTCATGCGCATCACCGACAGCGGCATTGGCATCGCTCCCGACCTGCTGCCGCGCGTATTCGACCTTTTCACGCAGGAGCAGCGCAGCTTGGACCGTGCGCAAGGCGGGATCGGGGTCGGGCTCACGCTGGTGCGGCGGCTCGTCGAACTGCACGGCGGGCGAGTTGATGCCTACAGTGAAGGCGTCTCCAAGGGAAGCACATTTTCCGTTCGACTGCCCCGTGCGGAGTCACGTCGAACCGAAGAGCCGTCGCTTTCACCGGTCGTGCGTCCTACGCCTGCAATGCGGATACTGATCGTCGAGGACGATGCGGACGGGCGCGAAGCGCTCCGAATGCAATTGGTGATGTCAGGCTACGAAGTGCACGAAGCAATCGATGGCGAGTCAGGACTCGAGCTGGTGCAGCGCCTGCAGCCCGATGTCGTGCTGTTGGACATCGGGCTGCCGGGACTCGACGGATACGAGGTTGCCCGCCGGCTCAAGAGCGCGCAGATCTGCCCGCGGCTGGTCGCGATCACGGGTTATGGCCGGCCCGAAGACCACGAGCGGGCGATGACAGCGGGTTTCGACCAGCATTTGACCAAGCCGGTGGACTACGACGAGCTGCAGCGCGCGCTCGAGAGCCGTAAATGACTCGGCTCCTAAGCGCATGCGCACTCCGCTAGAAGGTCACGACGACCGACTCGGCCGATCTCTGCGCGGGGCCGTGACAAACCGCCTCAATGTTGTTGCCATCGGGATCGATCACAAATGCGCCGTAGTAGCCGGCGTGGTACTGCTCGCGCACACCGGGCTTGCCGTGCTCCTTGCCGCCGGCGGCGAGCGCGGCTTCATGGAACCGATCGACCGTGGCACGATCCGGCGCCTGAAACGCGAGGTGCACGTGCGTTGGCCCGGTGGTCGCCATCGCGTCCGTACTGACGAAGATCTCGTCGGACCAGAACTAGCCGTCGCCTTCACCTTCGATCTTTCGGCCGAGCGCACCGAGCGCCGCGACATAGAAGCGCTTCGTCGCTTCCATGTCGCGTGCAATCAAGTGCACATGGTCGAGCAGCCGGCCGCGGTGGAGTTGTTCCGCTTCCATCGGTTTACGCGGCAGAGGGTTGGCTGAATTCGGCTTCCATCCGCCGCTGCGCTTCTGCTTCCGATACTTCTTCGATGTGCGTCGACAAGGTCCACTGATAGCCGTACGGGTCCTTCAACGTTCCCGAACGGTCGCCGTAGAACTGGTCCTTGACCGCTTGCACCTCGCTCGCTCCGGCAGCGATCGCCTTCTTGAACGCGGCATCGACATCGGGCACGTAAATCATCAAGAACATCGGCGATCCGCCGAGCGTGGCCGGGCTCTTGTTGCCCCAGTCCGTGTTTTCCTCGGAAAGCATCACGGTGGAATCACCGATACGGATTTCCGCGTGCGCGATCGTTCCGTCCGGCATGTTGAGTTGCATCGTCTTTTCAGCGCCGAACGCGCGCCGATAAAAATCGATCGCGGCGACGCAATCGCGCACTGCCATGTAGGGCGTGACGGTGTGGTAGCCCTGCGGCTTGGCTTCTACGTTGGCTGTCATGAGTTCTCCTCTCAAAAAATTGAAGATTAGGAGCGAGCGTTTACCGCCGCATGACTAATACGTCATCGACGCGGCATTGAGCAGTCCAAGCGCAATTGCCATCGCGCCTGCAAGAATGCCACTTGACACTTGCCCTTCACGCACGTTGCGTGCAATAGCGGGCACCATCAGCCGCACACCGGCGAACGCTATCAGTTGAACGAACAAGGCGACCGCCGACCACAGCAGCATGTCGAGCAGCGACACGCTGCTGACGACGACGCTCGCCAGCGGCAGCGCGAAACCGATGATCGCTCCGCCGAGGCTCGCGGCCGCAGCCGCATTGCCTTCCCGAATCAACTTTATTTCCGGATACGGCGTAATCACCACGTAAAGCGCAAGGCATATCGTCAGCAAGAGCAGGGATACGCCGAAGAATGCGGCGAAGTACGGCAGCCCGGCCAGCGTTTCGAATGCGGTGTTTCTCATCGGCTCTCCCGGCCCTCGCAGATTGCTATTCAAAATAATGCGGCACAAAGCGACTCGTGTTGCGTGTGATCGGCGAGGTATCTTCGCGAATACCGACACCAGCCGGTTTATCGCCGACGATCCAGGAGCCGATCAACGCATAGTCGTCGCCGAACTTCGGCAACGGCGCAACTGCCTGGTAAACGAACCCTTCGGCGCCGTAGTCGCCTTCACTTGTCTTCACGGTCGCACCGTCGACCAGCGACACGTTGGCGCCTTCTCGCGCGAGTTTCGGCTTTTTCACGTACTTCAGACCAAGCGGCGCCGACTCGTAATACGCAGGAAGCAAGTTCGGATGATCGGGATACAGCTCCCACAGCACCACCAAGATCGCTTTGTTCGACAGCAACATCTTCCATGCCGGCTCGATCACCTGCATTGTGGTGGCGAGCAACGCCGGCCCGAAGTCTTCGCGTACCAGCCACTCCCACGGATAAAGCTTGACCAGCGCCTCGATCGGCAGATTGAATTCGTCGACAAACCTGGTGCCGTTCCATCCAATGCGGTCGACCGGCAACGAAAACGTTTGCCATCCTGCCTGTATCGCGGTGTCGCGCAGATAGTCGAGATTGCCCCAGTCTTCCTGGCTCTCGGTCACCGCGGTGAAATGCAAGCGCGATGCACTCGACCGGGCGCGCAGTTTTTTCCAGGCATCGATCAATTGTTCGTGCAGAGAATTGAACTGATCGGCACTCGGCCGCACCGCTTGCAGCCACTGCCATTGCGCAACGCTTGCTTCAAGACAAGCGGTGGGCGTGTCGGCGTTGTATTCGAGCAGCTTCGGCGGCGATGCACCGTCGTACGCAAAATCCATCCGGCCGAACAGCGTGAAACCTTCGGTGCGGTAAGCATTCCAACTCTGCTCTATCGCCGGCACCCATTCGCCCGGTATCGCAAACTCGTCATAACGCTGGCTGCCGACGACTTGTTGCGCGGCATTCAGCGCCATCTCGTGCAACTCGGCGGTCGCATTCTCCAGCCGATCGATTTCGTCCTCGGTGAACACGTAGCAGCGCGATTCGTCCCAATACGTGCCGTCGATCGAGTGGTAGTGAAAGCCGATCGACTCCATTTCGTGTTGCCACCCAGGACGAGGCGCCAGAAGATCGCGCCGCATCAGTCCAGTGAAACGGTCAAATCGCGTACCAGCGGCTGCGCAGCAGGGCGACGCGCTAGGCGCAAAGCACAGCGATACCGGGAGTATCGCGAGCATTTGCAACGACGCTTGGCGCCACGAGGCGCAGACGAGCGGGGGCGCATTCGGCGTTTTTGATGGACTAACCGCCGGAAGTGTACGAGCGCGACGACGATCCGAAACCGCCGCGCGATGTCGGCGATGGCGCCGTGTATTTACCAATGGCTCGGCCTTGTCGATTCGGATCGATGAAGTTCGTGCTGCCCGAGCGCCGGGCATCACTTAACGCGTAGTTGCGCGCGGCATCGCGCAACCCCGCGCCGTAAAGCGGTCCCCAGAAGAGGAAGCCGCCGGGAACGCCGGAGCTTTGCACCCGTTCACAGCTCTCAGGTCGTCCCCAGTCGGCTGCGCAATCTTCCAGCGAGGCATATTGATCGCGCGTCGCCGGCGCGGGTTGCTGCCCGCAACCCGCAAGCGCGGCGGTTCCGATCAACACCAGGGAGATCTGAGCGGAGCAGCGGCGAGTTCTCATTGATCGCACGTAGGTTGATAGGCCAGGATCAAGATAAATCCTTGCGATTTTCCCTTAGCCAGCCCCTAACCTCTCCGAACAATTTGGCGGCGGCTCGACTGCACTCCGCCGCGGTCGAGTCCGAGATGAGCGCGCCGGAGTAGTTCACACGATTTCGTTGCCTGCGCAGCGCATTCAGCAGTTCGACCTGCTCGTGCGACACATTGATCGTCAGCTCGAGAGATTGAATCGCGATGCGGTGATGCCCGGGTCGGCTTGCCAGAGGCCGCAGGCCGTGTGCGAGCAGCGCAACGAGAGCGCATTGCATGATCGCCTTGTAGGCGATGTCAAATCGATTTTCAGCACTTAACCCCGTAACCTGCGCATCGTTGAGATTGGTTCGTGCCGCGGCAAGCATGTCCGCGACCTGCCTGCGGTTCGTTCTGACTTCTTCGACATCAGCGCCCAGTGATTCGCGCAAGCTCATCGTCGTCGCCGATCAAAAACACTTTTGACTTATGTAATACGTCTTGCAGGAACGCTTCGGTGGCGGCCCGTCGCTTGAACTCGGCGACTGAAAACAACGTTGGATTGACTTCGCGACCAAGAAGCTGCTCGCTCGCAGCTAGAAGTCTCGTTGCTTCGGCGAAACCGAGTTTTCCGATTAGCATCACATCGATATCACTCGCGGCTACCGCGCTTCCACTCGCCATCGAACCGTAAACAAACGCAATACGCAATTTATCTGCAGCCGGCGCAAGCGCTTGCTTCAGCACGTCCGCGAGCCCCGAAGTCTTGCGCAGAATGCCTGCGAGTTCCGCAAAAACGGGGCTCTGTCGGTTCGCTCGATAAAGCTGCTGGTTTCCGCTGCTCTCGCGCTTTAGCAGGCCTACATCGGCGAGCCGATTCAATTCGCGCGCCGCACTGCCCGGTGGCAATCCGGTGCGACGCGCAACTTCACGCCCGTGGAGTGCCTCGTCGGGCCGCAAGAAAAGCAGGCCGAGAATGCGACGACGCTGCTCGGGCAAGAGGGTGGATGCCAGGGAGTGCTGCATTTATTGCAGCGATTGTCACCTTTTTCGCAGCATTCGACAACGAGAATCGATTAAGTATTCGACACCTTAATCGTCGGCATCTTCAGCGACATGTCTTTCGCCCTCTCGGCAATGCGTACCGCGACCTTGCGCGCGATGTCCTTGTAGCTGTGCGCGATTGCGCTGTCGGGCTCCGCGATGACGGTGGGTCGTCCGGAATCGGTCTGCTCACGAATACGGATGTCGAGCGGCAAGCTGCCGAGAAAGTCGACGCCGTATTCGCTGGCCATTTTCTGGCCGCCTTCGGAACCGAAAATATGCTCGGCATGACCGCAATTACTGCACAAGTGCACGGCCATGTTTTCGACGATGCCAAGGATCGGCACGCCGACCTTCTCGAACATCTTTAAACCCTTCTTGGCGTCCATCAACGCGATGTCCTGCGGTGTAGTGACGATCACTACGCCCGTCACGGGCACCTGCTGCGCGAGCGTCAGCTGAATATCTCCCGTGCCCGGCGGCATGTCGACGACCAGATAGTCAAGATCGCGCCAGTTCGTCTGCGTCAACAGCTGTTGCAGCGCCTGCGTGACCATCGGCCCGCGCCACACCATCGGCTGATCGGCATCGATCAACAAGCCGATCGAGCTCATCTGCAGGCCGTGGTTGTGCATCGGCTCGAGCGTGCGATTGTCGGTCGTGATCGGGCGGCCGCTGATACCGAGCATCGTCGGTTGACTCGGCCCGTAGATATCGGCGTCAAGTACGCCGACTTTGGCGCCTTCGGCCGATAGTGCCAACGCGAGGTTGGCCGCGACGGTGCTTTTTCCGACGCCGCCTTTTCCGGAGGCCACCGCAACGATGTTCTTGATGTTGGGCATGACCTTGAGCCCGCGCTGCACCGTGTGCGCGACGATCTTCATAGTGACGTTGGCGCTAACGTTGGCGGCGCCTGCCGTCTTCAGCGCATCGATCACCGCGCGGCGGATCGGCTCTATCTGGCTCGCCGCCGGGTAACCCAGCTCGACGTCGACGCTGACATCGCCGCCATCGACACGCACATTGCGTGCTGAGCGCGACGACATCAGATCCTTGCCGGTGTTGGGGTCGATGACCCCTTTTAGCGCTTCGTTGGCGCGTTCGACAGTAAGGCTCATAGGTCGGCAAGTATGCACGCGAACGTTCATCGACGCAGAGTCACCAGGTAACGCACTTACAATGCCGCGCTCTATGAAGCGACACCTGTTCGTCACCACTGCGCTGCCGTACGCAAACGGCCGTCCGCACATCGGGCACATCATGGAATACATCCAGGCCGACATCTGGGTGCGGTTCCAGAAGATGCGCGGCCACGACGTTCACTTCGTGTGCGCCGAAGACGCGCATGGCGCCCCGATCATGATTGCCGCGGAGAACGCCGGCAAAACGCCGCGCGAGTTCATCGACGAGATGCGCGACGCGCGCCAGCAGTATCTGGACGGATTCAATATCGCGTTCGATCACTGGCACACGACGGATTCGCCGGAAAACGTCGCGCTGTCGCAATCGATTTACTCGGGGTTGAAGGCAAACAATCTGGTTGCGACGCGCACGATCGAGCAGTTTTACGATCCGGTCAAAGGCATGTTCCTGCCGGACCGTTACATCAAGGGCACGTGTCCGGTGTGCGGTGCGAAGGATCAATACGGCGACAACTGCGAGTCATGCGGCTCGACTTACGCACCGACCGATCTGATCGATCCGTATTCGGTGCTGACCGGCGCGCGGCCCGAGCTGAAATCGTCCGAGCATTTTTTCTTTCGCCTGTCGGACCCGCGCTGCGTCGACTTCCTGCGTGAGTGGACTGCACAGACCAGTCGCCATGGCGAACCTCGCTTGCAGCCCGAGGTTTATGCGAAGACGCAGGAGTGGCTCGGCGCCGGCGGCAAAGGCCTCGGCGACTGGGACATCTCGCGCGATGCTCCGTATTTCGGGGTTCCGATTCCAGATGCGCCGGGCAAGTATTTCTACGTTTGGTTCAATGCACCGATCGGCTACCTGGCTGCGCTCAAAGCGTACTTTGATCAAGGCAAGGCGCGCGCCAACGGCGAGCTGCGCAGCTTCGACGAGTTCATTGCCGCTGACGATGTCGAGCAGGTTCATTTCATCGGCAAGGACATCATCTACTTCCACACGTTGTTCTGGCCGGCGATGCTTAGGTTTTCCGGCCGCAAGGTACCCGACAGCATTTACGTGCACGGCTTTCTGACGCTGAACGCGGAAAAGTTGAGCAAGAGCCGCGGGATCAGCATCGATCCGCTGCGCTATCTCGAGCTCGGCATGAATCCGGAGTGGTTTCGCTACTACGTTGCCGCGAAACTGAACGGCCGGGTGGAAGATATCGACTTTGGTCCCGATGATTTTCTGCTGCGCGTGAATAGCGACCTGATCGGGAAATACGTCAACATCGCGAGCCGTGCCGCCAATTTCATCAGCAAGCACTTTGACGGGCAGTTGGCATACAAGGATGAACGAGCGCTCATCGACGGTGCGCGTGCGACCTCGACCCTTGTTGCGGAAGCGCTCGAGTCGCGTGAATTCGGCAAGGCCTTGCGCGACTTGATGAGCACCGCGGATCGCCTTAACGCAGCGTTTGATGCTGCCGAGCCGTGGAAGCTCGCCAAGGACTCCAATCGGCACGCCGAGCTGCAACACATCTGTTCAAGCGCGCTGCACGGATTCAAGCTGCTATCAGTGTGCCTCGCGCCCGTCTTGCCCGCGACTGCCAAGCGCATTGCGAACGACTTCTTCGGCTTGGATCGGGATTTCATCTGGACCGATGCCGAAGCGCTGCCACGACAAATTGCTCCTTACAAACATCTGATGACACGCGTAGAACCCAAACAGCTTGACGCACTTTTCGAACCGCCGGCCGCTGCCGCCGACCCAGCACCCGTGCCGGGTGGCACCGCGATTGGCGACTCGATCACGATCGACGACTTCGCGAAGATCGACTTCCGCATCGCAAGGATCGTCAACGCCGAGCACGTCGAAGGTTCGGACAAGCTGCTGCGGCTGACGCTCGATGCCGG
>JACCSD010000239.1 GCA_013813185.1 Burkholderiaceae bacterium | reverse complement strand
GCCTCCCACGTATTGCCGCCATCGGTCGTCCGCGCAAACACGGCGGGGCCGCCGCCGCTGGCAACGAGCCGATCCCATACTGCGTAGACATAGTTCGGATCGGTCGGATCGGCGGTGATCGTGTTCTTGTCGTTGAAGAACAGCGAGCCGTCGCGAATCAAGGTCGACGGATTGCCCCACGTTTGACCTGAATCCGTCGAGCGGCTCACAAGCATCGCGCTCACCGAGCTGGCTGCAAGCGAAGCGCCTTGCGTCGCCAGGGCCATCTGGAATGCGTTTCCGTTCGGTGTGAAGGTGACCCACGGATCGGTCGCACGCTCGTAATCACCGCCGTTGCCTGCATTGCCGCCGGCGCAGCGCGTGAACGGCGCCGTGGTGCGTGACCAGGTAGCGCCGCCATCGAGCGTGACGGCGGTCACGAGTCCGTTGGCCAATCCGGTGGACCAACGATCTTGTTGCCATACTGCAACGATGTTCGCGGAGTTGATTGGGTTGACGGCTGCGTAAGGCTCGACTTCGGCGTTGCGATATTCGGTGCCTCCGAGCGTCCCTCCGGTGCAATTGACCGCGAAGGGTGTGTCGCCGGAAATGCGGATCTCGGTGTCCGCGATCAGCGGCGGCAGCGTTACCACGGGTGCCAAAGGCGCGGGCGGAGTCGGCGGCGCGGGCGGCGGCGATGAATCGGAACCGCCGCCGCAGCCAGCGAGGGACGCGCAGATGAGGGCGGCCCAGAGGCGCCGGCGCTGCACAGTCATCGGTCCTGTCATCGGGATGTTCCGGGAATCGTTATCAAACCTGAGTGCATTCTGACAGTGCGATGCATCGACTGAGACGATTAACCCTCTCGCGGGATACTGACACGCAAACGATCATCCGGAAAAGGTGTGAATTCAGTGGCGCGAGCGGTCGATCGTGGCCGTTCTATTTTTCCGCCCGTGGGTTACGCTGGAGGCGTTATCAATGCGCACGGCGATTGCATTCGACTCCTTGCAATGGCGTCTGAACTGATCCGCAAAGCCAAGGTGCCGACACTGGCGGGCGCCGACGCGGCAGAAATCACGGCCGGGTGCGATCAGTGCGGCGACTCGCTGACCGGTTTGCGCGTGGTGCGGCGGCCGGTCGGCGCATCGATGCGCGCGTTTTGCTGCAATGGCTGCGCGTTCATCGCGGAACAGCTGTTTCTGGCGCAGGCCGGCAGTCGCGACCGTGCGTTGCTGAATGCATCGATCGCAGCCGAGGCCGAAGCGAGCTCGGCGGCCTTCGAAGCTGCCACCGCCGCCGGTTCTCATCTGCAACTCTCAATTCGAGGCATGGTGTGCAGTGCGTGCGCGCTGATGATCGAGCAGAGCGTGCGCAGCGTGGCGGGTGTGACCAAGGCGAGTGTCGATTTCGCGACCCACACAGCGTACATCGCCTTCGACCCGAAGCAGGTGACACGCGGCGAGTTGCAGCGCGCGATCGAGCGCGCCGGATACGACGCCGGAAGGGTGCCGCGCGACGACGTGCGCATCGACGCGCAGGTTCGCCGCATCGATCTGTTGCGAGTCGTGATCGCGTGGCTGGCGGCGACGCAGGTATTGATGCTTTCGCTGCCGCTGTATGTCGCCGCGCCGGGCGCCATCAGCCCGGAGATTGAGCGGCTGCTGCAAGGCGGAAGCTTCGTGCTCATTTTGCCAGCGCTGCTCTTTTCGGCGCAGCCCCTGTATCGCGCCGCCTGGAGTCAGCTTCGAATGTGGCGCATGGTGGCGATCGGGCTCGAGTTGCCGACTGTCATCGCCATCAGCGTCGCGGTCGGGGCGAGCGCGTGGGGAGCGATCCTTTCGCGCGGGCCGATTTACTTCGACGCGGTGGCACTCGTGATCGCGCTGGCGATCAGCGCGCGCTGGGTTCTCGCCGGCGGCGTGAGTAACGCGCGCGCGCACGTCGATGCCGCGCGCCGGCGATCGACCAGCGCGCTGCGACTGGTGGCGTTTCCCTCGTCGCTCGCGACCGAGTCGGTCACCGCGCAACAATTGAAACCCGGCGCGAGAGTATTGGTTCCGCCCGGCGAAGCCGTGCCTTCGGATGGTGTGGTGGTGCACGGGCGCTCGAGCTCGTCTCAAGCGTCGCTGACCGGCGAATCGTTGCCGGTTGAAAAATCTGCCGGCGCACCGGTGCTCGCAGGTGCGATCAACCTGGATCAACCGCTGGTCATCGAGGTCGCTCGCGGCGGCACCGAATCGAGCACGCTCGCGTTGCAGCGGATGGCGGAAGAAGCGGGCCGCGAACGGCCGCGTACCGATGAGCTGGCGACGCGTTTCGCCGTGCCTTATTTGTGGCTTATGGCCACCGCAGTGTTGACGACGTTGCTCGGCTGGTTGCTGGTCGAGCCGGCGCAGGCTGTGCCGAGCGCGATCGCAGTGCTGATCGCGGCGTGCCCGTGCGCGCTATTGCTGGCGTCGCCCGCGGCGACTGCGGCGGCTCAATCGGCACTGGCGCGGCGTGGGGTATTGGTGGCGCGCAACTGCGCGATCGAGGCACTGGCCGGCGCAGACGTGCTGGCATGCGACAAGACCGGCACGTTGACGACCGGCGAGCCGCGCTTGTTGCGGCAACTACTTCTGCGCACGGCCGACCCCGAATACATACTGGCGATTGCCGCTGCGATGGAGACGCTGTCGACACACCCGTATGCACGCGCATTGATCGGCGCGGTGCAGTCGCTGGGCAAGTCGCTGCCACCGTTGACCGACGGGCGGGTGGAAGCGTCGGCGGGAATCGAAGCAACCGTGGGCGGCCGCCGTTATCGCCTCGGCAAGATCGAGTTTGCGCTGGTCGACAAGCAGGCCGCGCAGCGCGCCGACGTCGGCGCCATTGCAGCGCGCGAAGGTTTGCACGCCGCCAGCACCATCGTGCTGTCCGATGCCGATGGACCGGTGGCGCTGTTCGTATTTGGCGAGCGCTTGCGCGACGATGCGGCGTCGATGATCGACACCATTGCCGAGAGCGGCGTCGAGCCGATACTGATTTCGGGTGACCGGCGCGCGCCGGTACACGCCGTGGCGGCCTCGCTCGGCATCGAGCGGGCATTGGCGCACCAAACGCCGCACAGCAAATGCGAATGGGTGGTAAGTCAGCAGAGGGCTGGTCACAAAGTGGCGATGTTGGGCGATGGCATCAACGATGCGCCGGCACTGGCACGTGCCGACGTTTCGATCGCGCTCGCCGACGGTTCGGCGACCGCGCAGGCGCGCGCGGATCTGATCGTGCAGTCTTCGCGGCTGGCCGACATCGAGTATGCGTTCACGGTCGCGCGCCGGGCGATGCGGCTGGCGCATCAGAATCTGGGTCTCGCACTGGGTTGCAACGTCAGCTTCATCGCGCTCGCGATGCTGGGAATCACGTCGCCCGCGGTCGCGGTCGTGGGAACCGCGGGCAGTGCGCTGATCGTGCTGGGCAACGCCGCCCGCTTGCTGCGCAGCGAAGACATTCGGCCCGGCGGTGCAAAGCGCGCACGCAGCGCGCGATTCGGCTCCAGCGGAACGACCTGAGCGGAACGACTGAGCTCCTAGGTTTACTGCGTTCAGAAGTTGCTGCGCCGCGCCAGTATCATTCGCGGTCGATCAGCCAGGGCGCGCCGCGCGCCTGCCGTCATGAAAAGCGCAGATATCCGCGAAAAATTCCTGCGGTATTTTGAATCGAAGGGCCACACGATCGTGCGCGCTTCGAGC
>JACCSD010000323.1 GCA_013813185.1 Burkholderiaceae bacterium | reverse complement strand
CCGCCTGCTTGCCGCGCCCGCCGCGCCGCTGCGCGCGATAGTCGGCCAGCGGCTGGCTCTTGATGTAACCCGCATGCGACAGGGTTACGACCATGTCTTCCGGAGTAATCAGATCCTCGGTGATCAGATCCTGCGCGCTGCGCACGATTTCCGAGCGGCGCGCGTCGCCGAACTCGCTCTTCAGGGCGTGCAGCTCCTCGGCAATGATGTCGGTGATCCGCGCGGGCGTCGCAAGCACGTTCAGCAGATCGGTAATCTGATCCATCACCTCGCGATATTCGTTGACGATTTTGTCTTGCTCGAGCCCGGTCAGCCGCTGCAGGCGCATCTGCAAAATTTGTTCGGCCTGCTCGTCCGAGAGCCGGTACAGCCCATCGTCCATCAGCCCGAAGCGCGGATCCATCGCGTCCGGGCGATAGACGTTCATGTCGCGTCCCGCGCGCGTCAACATCTCGCGTACCACCGACGAATCCCAGGCGCGGCCCATCAATCCGGTCTTCGCGACCGGTGGCGTCGGGGCCGCCTTGATCAGCGCAATGAATTCGTCGATGTTTTCCAGCGCCACCGCCAGGCCTTCGAGAACGTGGCCGCGCCGGCGAGCTTCGCGCAGCTCGAACACCGTGCGTCGCGTAATCACCTCGCGCCGATGCGACAAAAATGCATCGAGCATCTGCTTAAGGTTCAGCACGCGCGGCTGGCCGTCGACCAGCGCCACCATGTTGATACCGAACGTGTCCTGCAGTTGCGACTGCTTGTACAGATTGTTCAGCACAACATCAGGCTGCTCGTTGCGCTTCAGCTCGAACACGACGCGCATGCCGGACTTGTCCGATTCGTCGCGGATATCCGAAATACCTTCGATGCGCTTTTCATTGACCATCTCGGCGATACGCTCGAGCAGCACGCGCTTATTCACCTGGTACGGCAGCTCATCGATGATGATCGCCGAGCGCGTTCCCTTGTCGATCTCTTCGAAGTGCGCCTTGGCGCGCATCACAACGCGGCCGCGTCCGGTGCGATAGCCTTCCCGCACGCCTTCGACGCCGTAGATGATTCCCGCGGTCGGAAAGTCAGGCGCAGGAATCAGCTCGATAAGTTCATCGATGCTGGTTTGCGGATTGCGCAGCAAGGTCATGCAACCGTCTATCACCTCGCCCAGGTTGTGCGGCGGGATGTTTGTCGCCATGCCGACTGCAATGCCCGCCGAGCCATTGATCAACAGATTGGGCACACGCGCCGGCAAGACCAGGGGCTCGCGCTCCTTGCCGTCGTAGTTCGGCGCGAAGTCGACCGTTTCCTTGTCGATATCGAGCAGCAGCGACGCCGCAATCTTCGACAGCCGCGACTCGGTGTAACGCATCGCCGCCGGGTTGTCGCCATCGACCGAACCGAAATTGCCCTGCCCGTCGATCAGCAGATAGCGCAAGGAAAACGGCTGCGCCATTCTGACGAGCGTGTCGTAAATCGCCTGATCGCCGTGTGGGTGGTACTTCCCCATCACGTCGCCGACGACGCGCGCACACTTCACGTACGGTCGCGTATGCACGTAGTTGCTCTCGTGCATCGCGTACAGCACGCGGCGGTGCACTGGCTTCAGGCCGTCGCGCACGTCGGGCAGCGCACGGCCGACGATCACGCTCATCGCGTAGTCGAGATACGAGCGCCGCATCTCTTCTTCGAGAGAAATTGGCAGCGTTTCCTTGGCGAATTGATCCACCGAATTTTCCAGTGCGAACGCAAAAATTAAGCAGCGAAGTTTATCAGTCGAAGGCTCCGATTCGCCTCAAATCAGACGCGTCGTGTGCTGTAATCGCGCGCCGTTCAGCAACGGCAGCGCCCGCTCTGATGACCGACGTCGACACCATCGTCCATGCCCGCTGGGTCGTTCCGGTCGTGCCGCGCGCGGCCGTATTCGAGCGCCACGCGATTGCGATCGCCGACGGCAAGATCGTCGACGTATTGCCGTCAGGCGAGGCCACGCAGCGCTACCGCGCCTCGAGCACGCACACGCTTGACACGCACGTGGTGACCCCGGGGCTGGTCAACTGCCATACGCATGCGGCGATGGCTTTATTGCGCGGCGTCGGCGACGACTTGCCGCTGATGCGCTGGCTTAAAGACCGCATCTGGCCGCTCGAAGCCGCGCTGGTGTCGGCCGATTTCGTGCACGACGGCACTCAGCTGGCGGCGCTCGAAATGTTGCGTTCCGG
>JACCSD010000181.1 GCA_013813185.1 Burkholderiaceae bacterium | reverse complement strand
GCCACCGCCGCCACGACGACGAGTGCAAAGATTCGATGAGTCCAGTGAATCGCCACCAATGCCTGCACCTGAATCAGTTCGCCGTCGCCCGTCTGACCGAGCGCGCGCCACCACGTGAATCCGTCCGAGAAATTCATCGGCGGCAGGAGTTGACCCTGACACAACGGAAAATCCGGGCACGCCATGACAGCGTAGTTGCTGCTGACCCATCCTCCGAGCCCGATCTGAACCAATACCACACCCAAGGCGACGAGCGCCGCTAGGCGTGCGCGCGGCGCGTCGATCGAGTTGTCGGTGGGCGCTTCGCGCAACGCAATCCAGGTCAGGAGGGCCAGCAGACCGACGCCGCCCAGCAGGTGCAGCGTCACAATGGCGGGCTGCAGTTTCATTGTCACCGTCAACGCGCCAAACAGGCCTTGGATGCAAACCCAGACAAGCGCTGCCGTCGCCCACCACGGCGAACGCTTCGAAGAACCGGGCGCTTGTTGTCCCCGCCATGCTTGCACCGCCAACACGACGATCAAGACGCCCACGGCGAGTGCAAAGTAGCGATGTGCCATCTCGATCCACGCCTTGCTCATCGTCACGGGCCCCGTGGACAGTGCATCCTGCGCTTGACGAATCTGATCGCCGGCCGACCACGGATTTGATTGACCGTAGCAGCCGGGCCAGTCGGGGCATCCGAGTCCCGAATCCGTCAAACGCGTGAAGCTGCCGACCATAATCAGATCGAGCGTCAAAAACGCGGTGATCCATGCGAGCTTGCGGTACTTCTGTACGTCGCTCGAGCGCCAGACGTAAACCAGCGGAGCGGCCGCGACCGTGATGCTGATCAGCGCCAGCCACAGCAGCGATGCCGCCGTCATTGCGGGTCCGGTTGCATTGGTCGCGGATCGATTCGGATCCAGCCGGCGGAAACTCTTAGCAGCCGGGAGACATCGCGCTTGACGCCGTTGACTTCGGGATTCTTTGGCCAGCGAAGCATCAAGTTGGCGCGCGGATCGATCAGCCAGATATGGTCCTGCAGGCGTGCGTTATCCGCGTCGGGCAACATGAGTAATTCCCGCAGCGCTTGCACCGGTGCACGCACGAAATGCGTACCCTCATATTCGCGCATCAGTGCGATCGGAAGCGGCTCGTGGTCGAGGATCAACCAGACGCGCTCGATCTTGTCCCGATCCTTGCCGGTCATCGTGCGCTGCTGCCGCATCATCAGCAGTTTGTCGGCGCAGGGCTTGTCGCAATCACCACCATCAACCATCAGGAAAACCCAGCTGCCTGCCAGTTTTCGCAAATCGAAGCGAGTGCCGTCGAGATTCGCCAGCGGCAACTCGGGTATCGGCCGCTGCTGCGCCAACAACGTCCCATAGTTGGTGCGGCCGGCAGGCGGCACAACGAAATAGGCGAGGTACGCTGCTGCGATCGGCAAGATCGTGATGGCAATCAACCCATACAGCGGCAGATACCGCTGCCATCGCTTTTTCATCGCGCGCGCCACGCTTGCCAGCTAAAGTAGGCGGCAAGCACCGCAATCAGTGCTGCCAAGGCATACCACTGAAACGCATAGCCTCGATGCTTTTCAACGCCGGCGGTCGGTTGCGGCCATTCGCGCCGCAAGGCGTCCACCGCATCGCTACGGTTTAGCGCACCCGTTTGGCGGACGACAAAGCGCGCAACGCTGCGCTTCGTCGCTCGTTCGTAAGCGTCGTAGTCGAGGTTCTGCCAGATCCCCGGTACTTGAAGTTTCGGTGCGGCGCCCAGTTCGAAAAGCGCAGAAGGCCGCGCCACCGCGAGCCCTTCAATACTGATTCGGCCAGCCGGTAGCGGCACTGCCGCTACTTCGACCCGCTCGCCCGCACTGCGCGCTTTCCAACCACGGTCGACCAACACCGCGGGCACTTCTTCGCCCATCACCAGCGGCGTGATCACGTAGTACCCAGCGACGCCACCCAGCGACCGGTTGTCGAGATAAATGGTCCCCGCCGGATCGAACACACCGCTGACGCGGACCTTGCGCGGCAAACTTGCCGCCGCAATCTCGATCGCTTGGCGTGAAGGTTCGAGGTTTAGTGTCGCTGCCCGCTCGGCCGCTTCGGCCCGAGCCTGCGATGCCAGTTTTGCATCGCTACGGCGCGTTTGCCAATTGCCCAGGGAAACTGCCGTTGCAAAGCCGAGCACCGCCGCTATCAAGGCAAAGATCAGCTTCCGACGCGGCATCGATGTGAATGCAATAATTCCCGGCACATGCGGATCGTCATCGTTCTCGCGTTGGTCGGCATTCTGTTCTCGCTCGGATCAGCGCTGTTCTATCTGATGCGTGATAAAGGCACGACCAATCGGACCGTCAACGCACTGACAATCCGTGTCGGCATCTCGATTGCGCTGTTTCTGTTCATTTTGTTCAGCTACTGGATGGGCTGGATCGAGCCGCGTAGTTATTAGCGAGGACAGCGCCACTACCAGCGTTGTCCAGACGCCTCCATCGCAGCTACAGCCAATAGACGACGATGTAGAGCCCGACCCAGACGACGTCGACGAAGTGCCAATACCAGGCGGCGCCTTCAAAAGCGAAGTGCTGATCCGGCTTGAAGTGGCCGCGGATTAACCGCAGCAGCACGACCGACAGCATCAAGGCGCCCAGAAACACATGAAAACCATGAAAGCCAGTCAGCATGAAGAACGTCGATCCGAAAATTCCGGAGGTCAGCTTCAGGTTCAGGTCACTGTAGGCGTGGCCGTACTCGTAAACCTGTACGCCGAGAAACGTCACGCCGAGCACGACGGTGATCGCGAGCCACAGGATCGCTCGACTGCGATGATCGGCGCGCAGCGCATGGTGCGCGATCGTCAGCGTCACGCCCGAAGACAACAGCAACGCGGTGTTTATGGTCGGCAGCCAAAACGGGCCGAGCGTTGTAAAAGTATCGATCGTGCCCGCCGGGCCGACGTTGGGCCAGGTGGCGAGAAAGTCGGGCCATAACAGCTTGTGGTCGAAATCTCCGAGCAGCGGCAAGCTGATGACGCGCGCGTAGAAAAGCGCGCCGAAAAACGACGCGAAAAACATGACTTCGGAAAAAATGAACCAGCTCATTCCCCAGCGGAACGAGACGTCGACCTTGCGGTTGTAATCGCCTTGCTCCGACTCGCGCGACACTATCGAAAACCAGCCGATCAGCATGTAAACCAGCGTTGCGAGCCCGATCGCAAGCGAAACCCAACCCAGCGAACTATGGTTGACGATCATCGCGGCGCCGAACATCGTGAAAATCATCGCAACGCTGCCGACCGCCGGCCATTGCGACGGCGACGGCACGAAGTAAAGTGGGCGATGCGCATGCCCAGCCATGTTGGCGTGAGCGGCGTGGGTGGCGCTGTGCGGATCAGCCATTATTCGGTTCCTTGGTTTCGATCAGGGCACGACTAAATCGACGACGACGAGCAGCGAGGCGACAAAGAGCGCCGCTGCCATGACACCTGCGATGATGACCGCGACCGGATTGAACTGCACCGCATCCCTCTCGTAATCGGCCCTGCGGCGCACGCCGAAGAACGACCACAGCACGGCGCGCACGGTCTGCCAGAAACCGGCGACCAGCTTTGCCGCGGGTACTCGACTTGGCTGACCTTCCATGACATCCCGCTCATTGCGCGGCTGCTACCGCGCCTGCGACTTCAAAGAACGTGTACGACAACGTAATCGTCTTCACATCCGACGGCAGCTTGGGATCGATAAAGAACAGCACCGGAAACTGTCGCGTCTCGCCCGCGGCCAACACCTGCTGCTGAAAGCAAAAACACTCAAGCTTCTGCAGATACTGAGCAGCTTGCATCGGTGCATAGCTTGGAATCGCCTGCCCGGCCATCGGACGGCTCTCGAGGTTTACGAGATCGTACTGGACCTGAATCAGCTCTCCGGGATGCGCTTCAACGTAGTTCTTGTGTGGCCTGAAACGCCATGCGCCTTGCTTGTTGGCGTCAAACTCGATAATCACCGTGCGTGTGCGGTCCACCTGCGTGTTACGCGCTGCATTTTCAGCGTCCGGGTTGCGCGGGGTCAGGACATTGATGCCGGTCACTTCGCATATCTTCTGATACAGGGGTACCAGCGCCCAGCCGAAGCCGAACATCAGCACCGAGACGACGAGCAGCTTGCGCAGCATCGTCCGATTGCCGACACGAAGAAGGCGCTCGTCAGTTTTCATCAGCCCCCGCTAAACAACCAATACTTCGCTACAACGCCGGCGAAGAAAGCGAGCGCGATCGACAGCAGAACCAGCCCGGTACGTTTGTTATTCAGGGGCGCCGACCGCCCCGGGCGCCCAGCAACTTGATCGCTCATTTCACGACCGGCGGTGTTTCAAATGTGTGGAAGGGTGGAGGCGACGGCAACGTCCACTCGAGCCCACCATCGACCGAATGCCAGGGATCGGCGGCAGCCTGCGGGCCGCCACGGATACATTTGATGATCACGTACAGGAACAGCAGCTGGGCCAGCCCGAATCCGAACGCACTGATGGTGCCGATCGCATGAAAGTCCGCAAATTGCATCGGGTAGTCCGCATAGCGCCGCGGCATGCCTGCGAGCCCAAGAAAATGCATCGGGAAGAACGTGACGTTGAAGAAAATCATCGACAACCAGAAATGCCACTTGCCGAGCTTCTCGTCGTACATATGGCCGGTCCACTTGGGCAGCCAGTAATACGCGCCCGCGAACAGCGAAAACAGCGATCCGGCCACCAGTACGTAGTGGAAGTGCGCGACGACGTAGTAAGTGTCCTGCACCTGGATGTCGATCGGCGCCAGCGCGAGGATCAGCCCGGTAAACCCGCCCATCGTGAACACGAAAATGAAGCCGATCGCGAACAACATCGGCGTCTCGAACGTCATCGAGCCCCGATACATCGTCGCGATCCAGTTGAACACCTTCACGCCCGTGGGCACCGCAATCAACATCGTCGCGTACATGAAGAAGAGCTGGCCCGTCACCGGCATGCCGGTGGTGAACATGTGATGCGCCCACACCATGAACGACAGGATCGCAATCGACGCGGTGGCATACACCATCGATGCATAGCCGAACAACGGCTTGCGCGCGAACACCGGAATCACCTGAGAGATGATCCCGAAGCCCGGCAGGATCATGATGTAGACCTCGGGGTGCCCGAAGAACCAGAAAATGTGCTGGTACATCACGGGGTCGCCGCCGCCGGCGGCGTTGAAGAAGCTGGTGCCGAAGTGACGATCGGTCAGCGTCATCGTGATCGCACCCGC
>JACCSD010000153.1 GCA_013813185.1 Burkholderiaceae bacterium | reverse complement strand
CCGCCATGTTGTAAGAGCACGTCAGCCGCAAGGTTCCGCGCGGCGCCACGGCGGCTTGCCCAACTATCGACTCCGCTTCGGCCAGATCACTCAACAAAGCGACCGAGCGCTCGTAGAACGCCTGCCCGCTCTCGGTCAGCGACAACCGGCGCGTAGTTCGATTCAGAAGGCGTGCGCCCAGGTGTTGCTCGAGATCCGCGATCTGGCGCGACAGCGACGACGTCGACGTGCCGAGGCGCTCTGCGGCCGCGACGAAGCTGCCGCTTTCCACCACGCGCACGAACGACTGCATCGCGGACCAGCGATCCATTGCGCGATTCTCCCGTATTTCGGGACGAACATTTGTGCGCCGTCACCTTGGTCTCGATCGCGCGCTCGCCTACATTGCGCCCCAGCCCATAACCCACAGGAGAAAAGTGATGATCGACGATCGCACGGCGCCTTATGCAGCATTGGTGTCGCGAATCGCGCTCGGCGCAATGTTCATTGCGCATGCATTGCTCAAAGTTTTTGTGTTCACGCTGCCCGGCACGGTGCAGTTCTTCGAATCGCTCGGTCTGCCCGGAGCCTTGGCGTACGCGACAGTTGCCGCGGAGCTCGTCGGCGGCGCCATGTTGATATTGGGCATTGCAACACGCTGGGTGGCTGCTTTGTTGATCCCGGTGCTGCTGGGAGCCACCTGGGCGCATGTGCCCAACGGGTGGTTGTTCACTGCTCCGAAGGGAGGCTGGGAGTACCCGGCGTTCCTGAGTGTTGCGGCTTTCGCGCAAGCGCTGCTGGGCGACGGCGCGTATGCGCTGTCGTCCGTTTTCAATTCCAAACAGGCTGCGCGGCTGCGCCCCGCCTGAAACTCGTAAAGGAACTCTGATGAAACTTTATTTCGCCCCCGGCGCCTGTTCGCTCTCGCCGCACATCGCGCTGCGCGAGGCCGGCCTCGCATTTACGCCGGTCAAGGTCAACCTCAAAACCCATCAGATCGATGGCGGCGGCGACTTCTATGCCGTCAACCCGAGGGGTTACGTGCCCGTGCTCGAGCTCGATGACGGCACGCGACTCACCGAGGGGCCGGCGATTGTGCAGTACATCGCTGACCAGTCGCCGGCCTCCAAGCTGACGCCCGCCAACGGCACGATCGCGCGTTATCAGTTGCAGGAGTGGCTCAACTTCATCACGTCGGAGCTGCATAAGCAGTATTCGCCGCTGTTCGATGCCAGCACGCCTGACGAAGTTAAAACCAAGCAGCGCGACAAACTCGCCAAACGCTATGACTGGATCGCGCAGCAGATCGGCGACAAGGATTACCTGACTGGATCGACATTCACCGTAGCCGATGCCTATCTGTTTACCGTGACGAATTGGGCGAAATCAACCGGCGTCGATATGGCGCGCTGGCCGGTGCTGCAAAGCTACATGAAGCGTGTCGCGGCGCGACCGCACGTGCAGGAGGCACTTAAAGCCGAAGGACTTGGTAAGTAAGCATGTTGCCAACCGTCTTCGTCTCGCACGGCTCGCCGATGCACGCGATCGATGCCGGACGCGCCGGCGACGTGTGGGCAGAACTGGGCCGCACGCTGCCGCGGCCATCGGCAGTGCTGATCGCCTCGGCGCACTGGGAAACCGAGCTGCCAATGCTGTCTACGGCCCGGCAGCCCGAAACGATTCACGACTTCGGCGGATTTCCGCCGGAGCTCTACAAGATCAGTTACCCGGCGAAAGGCGCGCCGGACGTAGCTCAGCGAGCAATCGAGTCGCTGAAGTCTGGAGGCTTAACGGCTACGGCCAACGCGTGTCGCGGCCTCGACCACGGCGCCTGGGTACCGCTGCGCCGATTGTTTCCGAATGCCGACGTGCCGGTGGCGCAGGTGTCGATTCAACCGTCACTCGATGCTGCGCACCACTTTCGCCTCGGCGCGGCTTTGGCGCCGCTGTCAAGCGAAGGCGTGCTGGTTATCGGCTCGGGACACATCACGCACAACCTGCGCGATTGGATGGCGGCAGCGCGCCACCGCGGTTCGAGAGCCGTGGCCGACGGTGCGGCGGATGATTACGTGGCCGAGTTTCGCGAGTGGATCGCCGACGCGCTGCGCCACGATGATCGCGCAGCCCTGGTGCGCTGGCGCGAACTCGCACCGCACGCCGCGCGCGCGCACCCGACGCCGGAGCATTTGATGCCGCTGTTTGTTGCGTTCGGCGCCGCTTCCGGAGAAGGCGCTCCGCGGCCACACGTTGAACGTCTTGATGCGGGCGTCGACAGTGGCGTGCTAGCGATGGACGCCTACGTGTTTTCGCCGCTCGCCCGAGTAGCCATGGATTCGTAGCGCGGCGCCGGGACGTTGACGAGGCGATCGCCAGCGACGGCAAGCACGCGGTCGCCTTCTTCGCGCTCGATCGTTGCACCACCGGTGAACGCGCCGAACGCGGGCAGCACCGTCAATCCGTCCCGTAGCCAGAAACACGGCAGCCGCACGCTGTCGTCGGCGCGGCCGGCGAGGCGAATCGCAGGATGCAGGTGCCCGGCGAACGCGGAAGCGTCCTGCACAAAGCGCGGGTAGTGGCAAAACGCGAAATCGTCTACCCGCCACGGGTCGGATTCGCAATGAAGGCGCAACGCCGCGGGCGGCGCCCCCGCTTTGCGATCATGGTTGCCTTCGACCAATAGCAGCTCGAGCGCCGCGTAGCGCTCGCGCCACTCGTACAGTGCCGCCAGTGTTGCCGTCGCGTGCGCCTCGCGCGCGTGAAACAAGTCTCCGAGAAAAATGATCGTGCTCGGCTGCATGCGATCGATCAGCTGGCTCAGGCGTGCCAAAGTGTCCGCAGTCGTGCCATGCGGCACTGGTACGCCGAGTGCGCGGAACGTGGCCGCTTTTCCGAAATGCACATCCGCCAGAACGAGCCAGCGGCGTTCGCACCAGAATGCCGCGCGCTGCGCCGACAGTATCCAGGTTGCGCCGCCGATCCGAACCTGAGTCGCGGCCAGCAGTGATGTCGTCACAGTTTGCCGGCCACAGCGCTCGCGCGTCACCGTTCAACAAGCGTGAACCCGCGCGCACGCAACAACTCGACTAACCCTTGCGGTCCAACCAGGTGCAGCGCACCGACCGCGAACACGTAGGACTTGCCATCGGCCATCATCGTCTCGATCTTGCGCACCATCTGTGGGTGGCGGCCCAGCAAGATGGTATCGACGGTAAAGCGCGATCCCACCGATGATTGCGCGCGCATTTCGGCCAGCAGCCGTTCGAGCGAACCTCGATCTGCCGTCTCCCACGCTTGCACGATTCGGTTCAGCTCACGCCGTACGCCACGCGACTCGACCGCTTTCAGCGCCTCTTCCAGGAACGCGATCTGGGTCGCCCACGGCGCTTTCTCGAACAGTTCGAACTGCTGCTCGATGCCTTCGAATTCGAGAATAGGTTTGCTTTCGTTCTTGGCCACGCGCAACAGATAGGCTTCGACCGAAAGTGCAGGCACGTAACCCGCCTGCGCCGCTTCGAACAGCGCCAGCACATTGGCCAGCATCCACGGCTTCATCCGCATCATCGGCGCCGGGTCGAGCTGATTGCGCGACAACACGGACTCGATCCGCTGCCGCAGCTCCGGCGTCACTCGAGTCTCCAGCCCCGGCGCTCCCTCCGGATACACCGCGTACTTTTGGGTAGCGGCGATGGCGCGCGGGGTATCCGAAATATCGGCTTCGAGCACGATCGCATCGGCGCGCTGCAACGGCACCAGCCGCGACGGCGGCAACGGATAAAATTCGGGCCGTCCGACGTGGACCGTACCCAATAACCAGCCCACCTGCTTGCCCTTGCGCACCTCCCACAGGAAGCCGCGCCGATCGTTACCTTGCGCATAACTGTCGCCGATCCCAAGCAGCGGCAGCAGCGCGCAGCACACAAGCGCCGAGGTCAATCGACTGATAAGGGAGGAAAGAGACATGACGTAAACATTGTACGGTTGGCGTTGCTCCCGACGAGAGGTCTGATTAGACTGCGCCGAACTCTATATAGGGAGCGGGTATGCGCAACTTGTTGGTGGGAGCGATATTGGCGTGTTCAGCGGCGACAGCGGCGGCACAAGTACCTGCCTCGCCACCCGGCTATATCGGCGCCGGCTACGGTATTTCCCGGTATCACGATTTCTGCGCCGTCGGCGGCTCGAACTGCGATGAAGATGGTTCGGCCTGGCGCGTCCAGGCCGGCTACATGTTTTTGCCGTGGATCGGTCTTGAAGGCTCGTTCATTCACTTCGGCGACGCGCATCAGCCTGGATTTCTGGTGAATCCGCCGATCAACACCACTCCTCTGCCGAGTGCTTCGGACGGTCGCACGTATGCATTCGGCCTATCGGCCCTGTTGCGCGCACCGCTTGGCCCGGTCGGGCTACACGCCAAACTCGGTTACGCCGCCGTCACGGCGAAGTTTGTCGGCAATGCAGCGGTCCAAAACAACACGACAGGCGCTATCACGTTCTCCAACGCGACCTCGCGCGAAACCAAGGGCCGGCTTATCTACGGCCTTGGGGGCACATACGATTTTGCTCGCCAGTGGCATGCCCGCTTTGATTGGGACCGCACCGAGGGCAAAGACAATCGAAATTCCGCGTACGACGTCGACGCCTACACGCTCGGTGTCGGCTATCGCTTCTA
>JACCSD010000152.1 GCA_013813185.1 Burkholderiaceae bacterium | reverse complement strand
CATCAGCGTCAGCGGTCAGTGCGCTGCCCGTTCCGCGCATTTCTCGGATTTGCGGAATCACAAACGCATTTCTGGGGGTGTCGCGGCGACAGAGCATCTGCATGCGCCGATGAATAGCCCGACGGGTTCCGCCCTTTCTCATACATGGGCGGCCCAGCGGGTTTCCTTCTCAACCTCCGCACTAACGTGCATCGAAGGAGATTCATCATGGCTATGAAGAAAAAAGCAGCTAAGAAATCCGCCAAGAAATCGGCGAAAAAATCAGGCAAAAAAGCTTCCAAAAAGCGGCGGCCAGCAGCCAAGAAAACTGCTAAGAAGTCGACTAAGAAGCGTGCAGCCAAGAAGGCTGCAAAAAAAAAAGTAGCTAGGAAAGTTGCTAAGAAGTCGGCAAAGAAGCCAGCTAGGAAATCGGTGAGAAAGGCTGCGAAGAAGCGGGCAGCGCCTAAAAAGGCTGTGAAAAGATCAGCCGCGCGCAGGCCCTCTGCTCCAATGTCGATGCCGAGGACCGCAGCGCGGCCCGCTTCGATGCCGACTCCGGTTTCCTCGTCGACCGCCGCAGCACCGGGTGCGAAAACTGCACTCAATCCGGCAGCGGCGTGGCCGTTCCCGACGGGCAGCCGGCCTTAGCAGTTGTTTAAGTTGCCTTTGGCAAGGGCGCCGTAGCCGGCGCCCTTTTTCTTTGCCGGTGCGCCGCTGTCGATCTGGCGCGGCCGCTTAGAATCCTGATCCGATCGATCTCACTCCCCCGTGGCGCTCGCATGCTCTTGGTCGACATCGCCCGTTTCCTTCTCGACGTCCTCGGCGCTCTGCTCGTGGGCTTGCTGATTCTGCGTGTGTGGATCCACGCCATCGGCATGCCGGGGCGCAATCCAGTTGTTCAGTTCGTGGTCGCCCTGACAAGCTGGCTGGTGCGCCCGCTGCATCGAGTGTTGCCCGCGCGCGGCCGAATCGATTGGGCGTCTCTGCTAGCCGCATTCTTGGTGACGCTGCTCACCGTCGTTTTAATACGGCAGATCACCGGCGCCGACGTTGCCTTCGAGTTCGTTCTGCTGGCCGCGGTGCGCCAGCTTGTCGTCTGGGCGCTCAACGTCGTGGTCTGGATCACGATCATTTACGCGATCGTTAGCTGGGTCAATCCACACGCACCGTTTGCGCCGGCGCTCGGCATGCTGCTGCGACCGCTGCTGGCGCCGATCCAGCGCGTATTACCGCCGGTAGGCGGCTTCGATCTGTCACCGCTCGTGCTGCTGCTCGCGGTGTACGTGCTGCAGATGGTGGTGGCAAGGATTTAGCATTGCGATGAGTGAGCGCGTTCAGGTTGGTCTCGGCGCGCAAGCGGCGGGCGGCGCTGCGCTGCCTGGGCGTCGGTCCCGGCGGGACGGCTCTGTGGTACTCGCCGCCGCCGGCGCGAACCAGGGCTAAAGCGCTGGTTCGCTTAAAAGCCCCGGCGTCGGCTCCGTTCCTCGACGACGCCCCGAAGGCAGCGCAGCGCCGCCCGCCGCTTGCGCTCGGCACTGTCTCGCTTGATTGGAGAGGGAAAGAAAAAACATCTCGTGCGAGGTGATGTCTCACAGCAGCGGCTGGCGCAGTGGCGCCGCCAATTGAGGTGTCGCCCGAGGAACAGAGCCGGGCTGGGGCTGTTGAGCGAAAAAACGCTTTAGCCTTCGAATGTATTAAATGCGGCGCCGGCCTGGCGAGTACCGCAGTGGTTGCCACTTTAGTGGCCGACGCCTTTGGCGGCGCCGCTGCGCCAGCCGCTGCTGCGCGACGACTCCTACGGCAATTCCGTCGCGCCCGCCGCTTTGGGAGAAACGGTTCCGAGACGCGCTTTCAGCGACGGTGTCTTGCTATCGAACAGCGCTGCGTAGTAGACGCTGTTCGACATCACTTTCTTGACGTAGTCGCGCGTTTCGTTGAACGGAATCGTCTCGGCAAACACGGCGCCCTCGACCGGTCTTGACAACGCGGAGCGCCATGCGCGTGGGCGGCCCGGACCGGCGTTGTACGCCGCGGTGGCAAGCATCGGCGAACCGTCCAGATCGTCGAGCACCATTTTCAGATAGCCGGTACCCAATTGCAGGTTCACTTCGAGTTCGTTGACCCGGCCGGGCGTGAAGTTCGGCACATTCAAACGCTTGGCGACGTAGCGCGCAGTGGCCGGCATCAACTGCATCAACCCGCTGGCACCGACCGATGAGCGTGCATCCATGATGAAGCGCGATTCCTGCCGGATCAGCCCGTAGATCCAGTTCTCGTCGAGCCCGAGCGGCGCCGAGTATTGAATCAGCGAATCGCGAAACGGCGCCGGGAATCGCTGTGCAAAGTCGAACTCGGCCTTGGTGCGATCCGACGTGCTGATCATGCGGTCGAGTACGCCGCGCTTGCGCGCAAATTCGGCCGCTGCCAGCAGCTGACGATCGTTCAACCCCCGCATCTGCCAGTTCCATTCTCGGTTGCCTTCGAGGCGCAATCCAAGCTCGTAGAACTTGAAAGCCCGCACGAAGCCGCGATTCGCTGCAAATGGCGCGATCTCTTCGGCGGTGGGCGCTTCGGCACGCAGCGGCAATGCTGTCGCCTGCCCCAGTTCTTCGGCCGCCAATTGGCCATAGAAGTGAAACTGCTGCGCGATACGCGCGAAGTGATCCTCCGCTTCGGCTGGGCGGCCGGCTTGATGCAGCGCGCGGCCATACCAGTAGATCCATGTGGGATCGTCACGCAAGGCGGGCGGCATGCGATCTATCGCACTCTTGACCGTCTTCCAGTCGTACGCGCGCAATGCGCTGCGCACCTGCCACTCGAGGACCTCGTCGACTCGCGCAGCATCCGGGCCGACGCCGACGTGTTCGCCGCCGCGGCGGTACCACCCGTGGGCTTCCGGCATCAGACGCAATGCTCCCATGTGGCCGATGCGGCCCCATACGATGCCGCGCTGTTCGGGGGTGAGGAGCAGGTGCAGGGAGCCTGCATGCTCGGCAGCGTCCTGCGGGTTATCGCGTGCGAGTCGCACGATGGCGACCATTGCCAGCTCGCGCTGCATCTCGGTCAGCCGTCGTTCGTGCGCGGTGAGCCACGCCGAGGGCCGCTCGATCGCCTGCGTCAACATCTTCTGATCGACCGGTCGGCCGCTTTGATCGAGAGCGCGCGCGCCGATACGCTTGGCGGTGTCGAACTGATTCTGCTCGACCAGCGCGCGCACCCGGTCCCAGATCGAGACGCGGCCGTCCGCCAGCAAAGTTTCAGTCAACTCCAGGCAGCCCTCGCCGGCTGAGTTCTTCGTGTTCGCAAGCAACTGACGAGCATCGCGCGCGAACACGTCGGCCTGCTGAGCGGCTGCCTTGCGGTACTTCGACAGCGCGAGGTAGCAGAGCAACTGGCTGTCATCGGTCCACCATCCGGGCAGAAGCTGCGCGGCTTCGCGCTCGAACCCTGGATAGTCGCCGCGCTTTGCCAACTGCAGCGCCCAATCGAACCGCAGTCGGTCGGCGATGTAGCTGTCAGCATGACGGCGCATGAACTGCGCAACATCGGCCGCGACTCCCGGTTCACCGGTTTGAATCCGTCCGAGCAACTGCCAGTACTCCAGGTATACCGCCAGCGGATGTTCGGAGAGGCGTGCGGCATGCTGCGCGAGCCGCGCGCGATCGCCCAGCCGCACGGCATCGCGAGCGCTTAGAAACGCCTGATCTGTAGCGGACAGGTCCGTCGATGCAGCCGGCGCACGCGGCGGCGCAGCCAACGCGCACAGCGGTGCGAGTGCAAGCGCAACCAGCGTATAGACTGCAAGTCGGAGTTTCATCGGACGCGAATTAGATCATGCGGTGCGCGCGCGAAGGCGCTGATTGCGACTAAAGAGCAACGCTTATTCTTGGAATCGTGGAACCGTGGTTGGATCAGGAGGCTGGAAGGAAGTTGCAGCGGGCGCGGTTGCTCGAGACACGCGCCGCGCTCGAACATCGGCAACGGCTCGAAGCGGCTCTGCAGCGTCGGGTGGCTGATTGGCTGCAGCGCGCCGGCGTGCACGCGTTGGGATTTTATTTCCCGATTCGAGGCGAGCCCGATCTGAGAACGGTGGTGGGCACCTGGCTGGCGTCGGACACGCGCCGTGTCGCGGCGCTTCCTGCTATCGCCGGCCGGACGCTGCAATTCCACGTGTGGACTTCGGACTCGCCGATGCAGGCGGGCGGTTATGGCATTCCCATTCCGGCTCAGGGTCGAGTGGTGCAGCCCGAATGTTTGCTGGTCCCGTGCGTCGGCTTTGACGCCGATCGCTTTCGCATCGGCTTCGGCGGCGGCTACTACGACCGCACGCTGGCGGAGCTGGTGCCTTTTCCGCTGGTTGTCGGCATCGCGTTCGACGCTTGCAAATTGGCGTCGATCGACCCGCAGCCGCACGATGTAAAGATGGATGTGGTGATCACCGACGCGGCAATTTATTAATTTGCCGCGGTGGACGGCGCTAGGTCTGACGCAATGCGCCGCGCGCAAATTCGGAACGAATCCAGTTACAAAATGCCGACACGTGCGCTGTTTCGCGCGTGTTCACATTCGCGATCAGCGCGTATTGATAGCCGGTCGGCATCCTGAGCTTCGGAAACGGGGCGATCAAGTCGCCGCTCGCGACCAGGTCATCGACGAACGGCGTGCGGGTCAGTACAACGCCCTGGCCGCGCACGGCGGCCTGCACCGATTGGTCGATGAACGTGAACATCAGGCGCGGTGCGGGCGGCGCGGCGCGCACTCCCGCAAATTCGAACCAGCGCGGCCAGGCACTCGACGCCGAGGTCGGCATCGACTCGTCGAGCTCCAGCAGCGGCAAATGAAACAGGTCCTGCGGCCTCTTCAGCGCCAGGCCGCTGCGCTCGAGCAGCAGCGGCGACAGCGCCGGCGACACTTCTTCGTCGTGCAGCGGAGTCGCCCCGCTCGGCAGCGAGGCCGCTCGCGTCCAGCGGACGGCAATGTCGACGCCCTCGACGTCGATGTCGATAAAGCGATCGCTGGCGTCGATTCGCAGCTCGATCTGCGGATGCTCGCGCTGAAATATCGCGAGTCGCGGTACCAGCCAGAGCGAGGCAAACGAGGCGTACGTCGTGATCGTCACACGCGCGGCATTGCGGGGTCCGCGGATGTCTTCGACCGCACGGTCGATCTGCTTCAGCGCCTGCTGAGTCGCCTGAAACAGGCGGTGCCCGGCGGCGGTCAGCGCCAGCGAACGGGTTTGTCGCGCAAACAAGGCGGTACCGATCTGGCGCTCGAGTTCCGCGACCTGCCGGCTGATCGAGGACTGCGTCAGGTTCAGCTCGGCGGCGGCGAGCGTGAACGACAGCCGGCGCGCCGACGCTTCGAAGCCGCGCAGTGCGCCCATCGCGATTGGGCGTTGCCGGCGGGCGGGTTGGGACGATTTCATCGCCCGAACATACATGCGTTGAACGCATGCATCAACTGCAGCCTTTTCGTTTGTCACCCTCAGTGCCTAAGCGCCTAATTCGCATGTCGCAATCAACAGCATGCATAAAGCGCATAGGAGTGAGCAATGAGACAAGACCCGGCCGTTTTCAAGACGCTGGACCTCCCCGGAGGTACGTTGATGCCGTTCGCGTCGGTGCCGGGCGAGCGTGTGCGCGTTGTGTGTGGACGCGTATGGCTCACCGAGGAAGGCAGTCTGCGCGACGCCTTTATCGCGGCCGGTGAGGAAGTCTCGCTTGACACACGCGGACTGGCCGTCATCGAGACACTCAGCCCGGCGCGTATCCAATTACTTGTGTCCGCCGGCATGTCGAACACCCTGCGCGGCGCGGCGCGGCGATTGACACGCTGGCTCTTGGCCCTGTGGCTGCGGCAATATCGCCGACCGGTGGTAGCGCGCGCTGCCTGTCTTTAATAATGCAGGCTAACTCAGGCGCCGGCACAGTTCGACGCTCGCCTCCGCCTGATTCAGCGTGTAGAAGTGCAAGCCGGGAGCACCCGCTGCGAGCAGCTGCTCGCACAGATGCGTGACGACATCGAGCCCGAATTCGCGGATCGACTCGCGGTCGTCCCCGAAGCTTTCGAGCCGCCGCCTCATCCAGCGCGGAATCTCGGCACCGCACGCGTCGGAGAAACGTGCGAGCTGCGTGTAGCTGACGATCGGCATGACGCCGGCCACGATCGGCACGGTGCAGCCCAGTGCTCTCACATCGTCGACAAATCTGGCGTACGCATCGAAGTTGTAAAAGTACTGCGTGATCGCGGAGTCGGCTCCCGCGTTGATCTTGCGGACGAAGCTTTGCAGATCGTCGGCGGGCGAGCGCGATTGCGGGTGATATTCGGGATAGGCCGCGACTTCGATCTCGTACCAATCC